>DATAGR010000578.1:0-3818 GCA_036263575.1 Aquihabitans sp.
GAGCCGCACGACGCCGAGGGCGCCTACCTCGACGACGTCGACCCCTCCGTGGCCAACCCGTACCCGTGGACGCCCGACGGCGGCCGCGGCGGCCGGTGACCCTCGCCCGATGACCCGCGTGGTGGTGCTGTCCGACACCCACGTCGGGCCCCGGTCCAGCCGCCGGCTGCCCGACGCCGCCTACGGCGAGCTGGCGACGGCCGAGGTCATCCTCCACGCCGGCGACGTCGTGGCCGCCGACCTGCTCGACGAGCTCGGCGGCTTCGCACCGGTCCACGCCGTGCTGGGCAACAACGACCACGACCTCGTCGGCGTGCTCCCCGAGGTGCTCGAGCTGACGATCGACGGCGTCCGCGTCGCCATGGTCCACGACAGCGGCGCCCGGGCCGGACGACCGGCGCGGTTGGCCCGCCGGTTCCCCGACGCCGACCTGGTGGTGTTCGGCCACAGCCACGACCCCGTCGACGAGGTCGGCGTGGACGGGCAGCGACTGCTCAACCCCGGGTCGTGCACCTGGAAGCGCCGGGCCCCGGCCCACACCCTCGCCGTCGTGGACCTCGCCGAGGGCGAGATCCGCTCGGTGGTTGTGGTCGACCTCGACCGGCCTGCCGCCGGGCGGGCGGCGTCGGCCTGATCGCCAGCCGCAGCGGTCAGCCGGCGTCGGGCTCCGGGCGGTCGGGCCCGTCGGCCTCCGGCTGGCCGTCGGTCCCGCGGTCGCCGTCGCCGTCGCCCTCGTCGAGGGCCCGATCCAACTCGGCGTCGAGGTCGACGTCGACGTCGAAGTCGACCTCCACCCCGATGCGGGCCAGCCACAGGCCGGGGGCGCGCACCTCGTTCGGCGTGGGCAGGACCTCGGCCGACGACCACAGGCGCTCGAGGCCCTCGGTGCCGGCCCGCTCGACCACGCCGTCGACGAAGGCGCGGCCCTGGTCGAAGTGGTCCTGGGTCAGGTCGAGCCCGAGGAGCCGCTCGACGAAGCGGTCGCTCTGGGCCGCCTCCACGCGACGGCGGCGCATGGCCTCGGTCACCTGGCCGTAGGAGCCGATCAGCCCGGCGCCGATGCGGTCCATGACGTGGTCGACGTAGCCGACCACCACGCTCACCAGCGCCTCCAGCCAGGGGAGGATCTCCTCCTGGCGAGGTGAGCGCACGGCGCCGAGGATGACCTCGGGGTCGCCCATCAGCTCCTGGAAGCGGGCCATCGGGTCGCCGCCGGCGGGGTCGATGTCGAGGTCGGTGAGCTTGGTGCCGAGGGCGTCGGGGTCGGACTCGAAGGCGCCGGCGTAGTCGCCGAGCAGCTCGTCGAGGCGGGCCCGCACGTGGGGCAGGCCGAGCACCGCGTGGTGGGTCAGCTGGTGCAGGCAGATCCACAGCCGCAGGTCGTCGGCGTCCATCGACCAGTCGCTGCCGAACGCCTCGACGTTGGCGGCGACCACGAGCAGGTCGTCGGAGGCGGGACGGGGGATCGGCAGGTCGTACAGGCCGAAGCTGCGGGTGGCCAGGTGGCCGACGAGCGAGCCGGTCGTCATGCCGAGCAGCATCGGGCTGAGCAGGCCCATGATCTGGCCGAGCCAGGCCTCGGTGGGGTCGACCGACGAGTCGGTCGGGTCGATCGAGAAGGGGTCGGCGGGCACGGCCGGGTGGGCGCCGCCACCGGGCGCCGGCGGGTGGAGGGCCACGGCCATCTTCTCGATGAGCGGGCGGTAGGCGTCGAGCGTGGTCAGGGCCCACTGGGTCCGCGTGACCGGCGTGATGGTCACGGCCCGTCCGGTGGTCGACGTCGACAGGCCGGTGGCCTGGGCGACCTGGAGGTCGGCGACGCGCGCCAGCTGCTCGAAGCGGATGCGCTCCATGGGATCGACGTTCGGCTCGCTCTCGCCGCCGGTGGCGATCGAGAGGGCGAGCTGGCGGGCGCCGTCCCACTGGACCGGGCCCTGGGTCCCGAGCATCTTGAGGAGGTCGCCGAAGAACGGCATCCCCTCGAACGGGTTGCTTCCGGGGCTCATGCCCGCATCGTACGACCCGGTCGGTCCGGCGCCACCGCGGCGCCGGAGCCGGGCGCCGGTGCGTCTGGCGGTCGGGAGCGACGGGCAGGCAAGCTCCTCACATGGCACGAGTGGTGGTGACCGGGGCGGCGAGCCCGCTGGGCAGGCGGGTGTCGACGCTGCTCGCCTCCCGCCACGACGTCGATGACGTGGTCGCCGTCGACCTCCGGGCCGCCGAGGCGCCCGGCGTGGTGGTGCACCAGCTCGACCTGGCCACGTCGGACCTCACCGCCGCCTTCGCCGACGCCGACGCCGTCGTGCACCTCGCCTCGGTCTTCGGCCCCGCCCTGGAGGGCCCCGAGGTCGACGACGCCGTCGAGGTGACCATGGCCCGACGGGTGCTCGCCGCCGCCGACAAGGCGTCGGTCGAGCGGGTCGTGGTCCTGTCGAGCGCCACGGTCTACGGGCCCTGGGCCAACAACCCGGTGCCGCTCACCGAGGAGGCGCCGCTGCGGCCCCACCCCGAGCTGGCCTTCGCCGTGCAGAAGGCCGAGGTCGAGCGCCTGGCCGCCGAGTGGGCGGCCGACCACCCCGGTGCGGTGGTCGCCCGCCTCCGGCCCGCCACCGTCGTGGCCGAGGGGTCGGGCGGCTGGCTGGCCCGGGCCCTGCACGCGGCGTCGGGGTTGCCCACCGGCGACGACACGCCGGCGCAGTACCTCCACCTCGACGACCTCGCCGGCGCCGTGGTGACCGCGTTCGCCGAGCGGCTCGACGGCCCGGTCAACGTCGCCCCCGACCGCTGGCTCACCCCCACCGAGCGGCGAGCCCTCGACCCCGTCCCCAAGGTCCGGCTCCCGGAGCGGGCCGCCGTCGCCATCGCGACCTGGCGCTGGCGCCTCCGCCTGGCCCCGACCCCGCCGGGGATCCTCGCCTACGCCCGCCACCCGTGGGTCGTGGCCAACGACCGCCTCGTCGCCGCCGGCTGGTCGGCCTCCCACAGCAACGAGGAGGCCTACGTGGCCGGCCACGAGGCCCGGGCCATCGAGTCCATCAGCCCGCAGCGCCGCCAGGAGCTGGCCCTCGGCGCCCTCGGCGCCGCGGTGGCCGGCTCGGTCGCCGGTGGCGTCGCCCTCGTCCGTCGCCACCGCCGCCGCACCGCCTGACCGACCGACGCGCGGCCAGGCGAGGGCAGGAGCAGCCCCCCAGCGCACACGACTGCCCCCGGGCGGCGACGCCGGTGTGGACGAGGGCAGTTGTCGACCCTCGCCGTGCACAACTGCCCTCGGCCGGGGCCTGCGGCCACCGCGCCTCGAACCGGGGCCGTCAGCCGCCGAGGGTGATGGGCAGGCCGAGCTGCTGGCCGTCGCGCTGGACGTGGAGGTCGACGGCCTCACCCGGCTCGCGGTCGGCCAGGTCGTTGACGAGGTCGCTGGCGTCGTCGACGACGTGCTGGTCGACGGCGCGCACGACGTCGCCGACCCGGACGCCGGCCGCGGCCGCCGGGCTGCCGAGGGTGACCTCGGTGATGCGGGCGCCACCGGGCACGCCGAGCAGGGTGGCCTCGTCGGGATCGAGGTCGACGGCGCGCACGCCCAGCCAGGCGCGGCGCACGGTGCCGTGGTCGCGGAGGGCGAGGGCGCAGTCGACGGCGTCGTCGGCCGGCACCACGGTGCCCAGCTCCCGCTCGGTGGAGTTGCCGACCACCAGGCCGAGGAGGGCGCCATCGGCGTCGACGAGGGCGCCGCCGTGGGCGTCGGCGGGGACGGGCCGGTCGAGCTGGATGGCGTCGTGCACGACGTGGTCGCCGACGGTGGCCCGCCGGCCGAGCGAGCG
>DATAGR010000579.1:0-2330 GCA_036263575.1 Aquihabitans sp.
GGTCGGGGGCCCGGCGAGGGCCTCTGCGGCGGCGAGGCCGCCGCCGAAGACCATGACGTGGGGTACCGACCCTCCGTTCGTCCAGGTCACCGTCTCCCCCTCGGTGATCTCGACGGTGCCCGGGAGGAACTCGTTCCGGCTCACCCTCGCGGTGGCGACGCCGGCGCGGACCTCGCCGGCGGGAGGGTGGTGGGCGCCCGAGGCCACCGCGCCGGCGATGGCGCTGAGGGCGTCGTCGTCGTCGGCTCGCAGATCCTCGGCGGCATCGTCGAGCGAGGACTGCCGCTGGGTGGGCTCGCCCTCGGCCTCGACGACCAGGGTCCCGGATTGCTCCGGGTGGACCACGCAGCCGAAGGAGTACGTCCCGGCGGCCAGCGCCTCGCCGAGGCGGAGGTGGAAGGTGCCGCCGCTCGGCGGGATGATGCCGCTGTTGTAGTACGCCTGTCCGGTGAAGGCGGGCGTGGCGCTCGGGTCGGTTACCCCCGCACAGGTGCGCGTGCTCCGCTCGAGCGCCACGTCGCTCACGCAGGGGGCGTTGACGACGGCGAGCGCCTCCGGGCCGACCCCGATGGGCGGTTGGTTGCTCCGGTCGCCTTCGAGGCCGAACGTCACCGAGTGGGGGTCCTCGACGGTCGGGTTGGTGAAGTGGATGGCGTCGCCCGCGTGGGCACGGATGTGGTCCGGGAAGTAGGCCGCGTACTCGGCGACGGGGTCGTCGCTCGGCGCTCCAGCGGTGGCCCGGTACGTGGTCGGGTCGGCGGTGTCGGCCACGAGCTGCTTAGTTCGCTCAGCGGCCGAAGCCGCCAGCCCCCACACCACGACGGTGCCGAGGGCCGCGAGGAACACTGCTGCGAGGACGAAGAGGAGGAGCTCGCCCTCTCGGTCGGGCGCCGCTGCGGCCGCAGTCGCCCGGACCGCGTCGTCCGAGGTCCGGTCGGCGGTCACCGGTCGCTCCGGCTGCGGAACGAGCCCAGCTCGAGGTCGCTCAGGCGGCGGGTCACCTCGGCCTCGTGCGGGTGGCGCCGCCAGCCCGTGCACCGGGTCCGAACGCTGAGGGGCCAGTGCGACGGGATGCCACCGCCGGGGGCGTGCCGGACGCGCAGGCTTCGTCCGAGCGCCTGCCCGCAGCGGGCGCAGGAGGAGCTCGGGGCGATCACCTCGTAGGTGAGCCGGACCAGGAGCACGTCCACCTCCGTGGGGGCGCCTGCGGTCGGCGTGCGGCGGTGCGCCGAACCGCCGGCGGTCTGGTCGGCGATCCCGTCCCACGGCGAACCGTGCTCGATGCCCCAGGCGAAGTAGGGGTACCACTCCATCGACATCGCATCGCTCCTTGCCGTCGGGGCCCGAACCTCGGGCAGGTCGTCACGGGGCGACGCCGCCGCCGGTGTGCCGCTCCGGCATCGCCTCGGCTCGCCCGCCACGGTCAGCGTCGCGCCGGGCCTGTCGGGTCGCGCCCGTGGCCGGCCCCGGTCGGAGGCCGACGAACGCGCAGACCGCGGCGCTCGCCGCACCGCCGGCGGCCAGGAGCATCGCTCGGCGGAACGCGGAGGTCACCTCGGCGTCGCCCATGGCGGCCGAGAGCCCCGAGGCCGCTGGGACGACCGCCAGGGCGGCGAGGGCTGCGGTCCGGGCCAGCGCGTTGTTGACGCCCGAGGCCACGCTGACGTGGTCGGGGTCGGCCGAGGCCATGACCGTGGCCGTCAGCGGGGCGACGAACGCGGAGATCCCGAGGGCGAAGAGGACCGAACCGGGGAGCACGTCGGTCAGCCACACCGCGTCGGCACCGAGGTCGGCGAGGAGCAGGAGTCCGGCCGACGCGAGGAGCGGACCGCCGGTCAGCTGGAGGCGGGGGCCGATCCGTTGCGCCAGCGCGCTCGAGCGGCCCGACAGCAGGAAGAGCAGCAGCGTCACCGGCAGCAGCACGAGACCCACCTCCAGCGCCGACCATCCAGCGGTCACCTGCAGCTGGTACGCCAGCAGGAAGAACGACACGGTGAGCGGTCCGTAGAGCAGCACGGTGGCGACGTTGAGGGTGGCGAAGGTGCGGTCGCGGAACAGCGTCGGTGGCACGAGCGGGTGCTGGGCGCGCCGGATGCGCCACACGAAGCCAACCGTCGTCAGGGTGGCGACGAAGGCTGCGGGCACCGTCCATTCGGCCGAGCCGGTCGCGGCGAGGGCCAGGGTGCCCGAAGCCAGCGCGACCACGACGAGGGCCGCGCCCACGAGGTCCAAGCGCCCTTCGACGTTGGGATCGATGGTCTCCGGGACCGCCCGTGCGCTCGCGGCGAGCACGGCGATCCCCAGTGGCACGTTGATGACGAAGGCCCACC
>DATAGR010000580.1:0-3190 GCA_036263575.1 Aquihabitans sp.
CATGGCCATGAACGACGAGGAGACCGCCGCCCTCATCATCGGCGGCCACACCTTCGGCAAGTGCCACGGCGCCGTCTCCCCGGAGTACATCGGCCCCGAGCCCGAGGGCTGCCCGGTCGAGCACCAGGGCCTCGGGTGGAAGAACAGCTACGGCACCGGCCACGGCTCCGACACGCTGACCAGCGGCCTCGAGGGCGCGTGGACGACGTCGCCCACCACGTGGGACAACGGCTACCTCGACAACCTGCTCGGCTACGAGTGGGAGCTCACCGAGAGCCCCGCCGGCGCCAAGCAGTGGACGCCGGTCGACGAGTCGGCCAAGGGCACCGTGCCCGACGCCCACGACGCGTCGAAGCGGCACGCGCCGATGATGCTCACCTCCGACATCGCGCTGAAGGTCGACCCGATCTACGCCGAGATCTCGAAGCGCTTCCACGAGCACCCCGACCAGCTCGCCGATGCCTTCGCCAAGGCCTGGTACAAGCTGCTCCACCGAGACATGGGCCCGGTCCGGCGCTACCTCGGCCCGTGGGTGCCGGAGGCGCAGCTGTGGCAGGACCCGGTGCCGGTGGTGGACCACGAGCTCGTGGGCGACGCCGAGATCGCGGACCTCAAGCAGCGGCTCCTCTCCTCCGGGCTGACCACGCAGCAGCTCGTCACCACGGCGTGGGCCGCGGCCGCGAGCTTCCGTGGCACCGACATGCGCGGCGGCGCCAACGGCGCCCGGCTCCGCCTCGAGCCCCAGCGCAGCTGGGAGGTCAACGACCCGGCCGGGCTGGCCGAGGTGCTCCCGGTCCTGGAGCAGGTCCAGCAGGACTTCGACGCCTCGCAGTCGGGCGGCGTGCGGGTGTCGCTCGCCGACCTCATCGTCCTCGGCGGCTGCGCGGCGGTGGAGCAGGCGGCGCGCGAGGCCGGCCACGACGTCACGGTGCCGTTCTCGCCGGGCCGGACCGACGCCTCGCAGGAGCAGACCGACGTCGACTCCTTCGCCGCCTTGGAGCTCACGGCCGACGGCTTCCGCAACTACCTGCGCCCCGGCGAGAAGCTGACGCCGGAGACGCTGATGCTCGACCGGGCCAGCATGCTGTCGCTCACCGCTCCCGAGATGACGGTGCTGATCGGCGGCATGCGAGCCCTCGGCGCCAACGCCGGCGGCACCGCCCACGGCATCTTCACCGACCGCCCCGGGACGCTCACGAACGACTTCTTCGTGCAGCTGCTCGACATGGGCACGGAGTGGCAGGTGTCGGCCACCGAGGAGCACGTGTACGAGGGCCGCGACCGCTCGACCGGGGAGCTCACCCGCACGGCCACGGCCGTCGACCTCGTCTTCGGTTCGCACTCGCAGCTGCGAGCCATCTCCGAGGTGTACGCCTCGGCCGACGGCGGCGAGCGGTTCGTGCGCGACTTCGTGCGGGCCTGGACCAAGGTCATGGAGCTCGACCGCTTCGACCTGCGCTCCTGAGCTGCTCGCGCCGTCCCTGGGGCGGCGCATTCGACATGGCGACGGCGGTCCGGTCCCCGGTGGGCCGGGCCGCCGTCGCGTCCGTCAGCCGTGCTGCCAGAAGCGGTTGCTGAAGCTGCGGATGCCGGGCAGGGCGGCGGCGTCGAGGGTGGCGACGTCGGCATCGCTGAGCGACCACTCGAGGGCGCCGGCGTTCTCCTCGGCCTGGACCCGGTTCTTGGCGCCGGGGATCGGGACCGCGCCCTTGGCGATGATCCAGTTGAGGGCGACCTGGCCCGGCGAGCGGGCGCCGTTGGCCTCGCCGATGCGCCGCAACTCGGCGACGACCCGGTCGACCACCTCCATTGGGTGGGCCGAGAAGCCTCGCTTGCCGGGCGGCGGGTTGGACGCCGAGTACTTGCCGGTGAGGCGGCCCTGGCCCAGCGGCGAGTAGGCGAGCGGCACCACGCCCAGCTCGGCGCAGGTCCCGAGCAGGCCGCCGGTCTCCGGCCCGCGCCGCAGCAGCGAGAACTCGATCTGGTTCGACGCCAGCGAGAGGCCGCGCGCCTGCAGCTCCTTCGCGATCGAGCGGGTCTCCTTGGCCGAGTAGTTCGAGACCCCGACGGCCTTCACGAGTCCCTGCTGGTGGGCGGCGGCTAGCGCCTCGGCGATGGCGCCGTGGCCTCGCAGGCTGATCGGGCCGTGGATCTGGTACAGGTCGACCGACGCCACGCCGAGCCGGTCGAGCGAGGCCCGCAGCGCGTCGAGCAGGGATCGGGTCACCTGCCACTTCCACGGCACCGGCATGAACTTGGTGGCCAGCACCACCCGCTCGGCCCGTTGCGGGTCCTCGGCGAGGAGCCGGCCGATGATCCGCTCGCTCTCGCCGTCGCCGTAGACCTCGGCGGTGTCGAAGAACGTGGCCCCGGCGTCGATCGACGCCTCCCAGGCGTCACGGATCGTCGCTTCGGTGAGCGACGTGTCGTAGGTGCCCATGCCCCAGGTCGAGCGGTCGCCCCACGCCCACGTCCCGACGCCCAGCGGGGGGATGGTCGCGTCGGTGCCGGCCAGGCGGTGCTCGGAGGAGGACATGGCTCGAACGGTAGGTCGGTTCGGTCCCGTCCGGTGGCGGGGGTGCCGTCAGGAAATGTTCGGTCATGTCGCCCGAGGCGGTCATACCGGGTCGTGGGGGTCGATCGAACACACGTACGATCGAGGCATGGAAGGCGGAGCACGAGAGGCGATCGAGCGGATGCTCGAGCAGGACCTGGACGGGCTCGACGACGCGTCGCTGCACGACATCGTGGTGGAGCGCCAGCGCCTCGTGTCGCTCCTGATCGCCGGCGCCGCTCGCTCGACGTCGATGTGGGACGCGCGCTGCGTCTGGGCTGCTGACCGGTCGCGCTCCGCTGGCGCCCGGCTCGCCCGTGACGCCGCCTGCTCACCCGCGACGGCGCGTCGTGATGTTCGCCGGGCGCGCCGGTTGCGGACGATGCCGCTGACCCGGGCGGCGTTCGAGGAAGGGGAGTTGTCGGTCGACCACGTCGATCTGTTGTGCGGGGTGAACCGGCCGCCGCTGGAAGCGCTGTTCACACGGGATGAGGCGCTGCTGGTCTCCTACGCCGAAGAGCTGGCGTACGACGACTTCCAGCGCGTCGTCAAGCACTGGGAGAACTGCGGTGACGACGTGTCGGCCGACGATCGGGCTGAGCGGGGCCACGCCGAACGCTACGCGAGGACTGCCAA
>DATAGR010000581.1:0-1631 GCA_036263575.1 Aquihabitans sp.
GCCACCCTCATCGAGGAGGAGAAGGTCACCGTGGCCGCGGGCGTGCCCACCATCTGGATGGGCGTGTTGCCGGCGCTCAAGGGGCGCGACACCTCGGCGCTGCGGGTCATCCCGTGCGGCGGCTCGGCCGTGCCCAAGGCCCTGTCGGAGGCGTTCCGCGAGCAGCTCGGCCTGCCGATCTACCAGGCGTGGGGCATGACCGAGACGAGCCCGGTCGCCACCGTCGGCGCCATCAAGAGCACGTTCAAGGACCTGCCCGAGGACCAGCTGGCCGACCTGCGCGCCACCCAGGGCCTGCCGCTGCTCGGCGTCGAGCTGCGGCTGCAGGACCAGAGCACCGGCGAGCCGGTGCCGTGGGACGGCGAGAGCCGGGGCGAGCTCCAGGCCCGCGGGCCGTGGATCGCACGGGAGTACTACAACGACGACCGCTCACCCGAGTCGTTCACCGATGACGGCTGGCTGAAGACCGGCGACGTGGCCACGTTCGACAGCGAGGGCTACCTGCGCCTGGTCGACCGCACCAAGGACGTCGTGAAGTCCGGCGGCGAGTGGATCTCGTCGGTCGAGCTCGAGAACGAGGTCATGGCCCACCCCAAGGTGGCCGAGGCCGCCGTCGTCGGCATGCACCACCCGAAGTGGCAGGAGCGCCCGGTGGCGTTCGTGGTGGTGCGCGAGGGCGAGGAGTGCACCAAGGAGGAGATCCTGGGGTTCCTCGACGGCCGGGTCGCCAAGTGGTGGCTCCCCGACGACGTCCTGTTCATCGACGAGGTCCCCAAGACCAGCGTCGGCAAGTTCTCCAAGAAGGACCTGCGCGACCGCTTCAGCGACTACGTCATCCCTGGCGCTTCGGCGTAGGCGCTGGTCGACGCCGAACGTTCTCAACCAGGAAGTTGACAACGATCCTCGTTCGGGTACGTTGCACTCAACCAACCAGTTGAGCAAGGAGGCCGCCATGGCCGACGACCAGACATCCCCGAGCCCCGCCGACGAGCACCGGCGCGTCGCCGCGGCGTTCACCGCCACCGTCGAGGGCGCCGCGCCGGAGGCGTGGGACCGGCCCTCGCCGGTGGAGGGCTGGGTCGCCCGTGACGTCGTGCGCCACCTCGTCGAGTGGTTCCCGGCGTTCCTCGACGGCGGCGTCGGGATCACGCTCCCCGCCGGTCCGTCGGTCGACGACGACCCGGTCGGCGCCTGGCGCACCCAGACCGAGGCCGTGCAGGCGCTGCTCGACGATCCCGAGACCGCTGAGCGGGAGCACGACCTCCCGCACATCGGCCGCATGACCCTCGGCCAGGCGACCTCGATGATCTACGTGAACGACGTCTTCCTGCACCGCTGGGACCTGGCGCGGGCGACGGGCCAGGACGAGACGCTCGACCCGCAGCGGTGCGCCGAGATGTACGAGGGCATGGAGCCGATGGACGAGGTGCTGCGCCAGAGCGGCCAGTACGGGCCTCGGGTGCCCGTCCCCGACGACGCCGACGTGCAGACCAAGCTGCTGGCGTTCATCGGCCGCACCCCGTAGCGAGCCGGCCGGCGGCTCGAATCGGGCGGCCGGGCGGGGGGTTCAGGCCGGGCGAGAGGCGGCGGGAACCGACGCGACCTCCTCGAGCGTGGCGACGAGGCGGCCC
>DATAGR010000582.1:0-4713 GCA_036263575.1 Aquihabitans sp.
CGCTCGCGCACCGAGGCGGCGGCCGTGGCCCACCGGGCCCGACCGGCCTGACGCTCGACCGACGGCCCCGAGCGGCCGGACGTGCGGCTGACGGCGTTCGACCGCGTCAGGCGATGGCACCCGAGGCCCGGAGCGCCTCGATGCGCTCGGCGGGCAGCCCCCACGACCCCAGCACCTCGTCGGTGTGCTGGCCGGCGTGCGGCGGTGGGCGCTCGATGCTGCCCGGGGTGCGGCTGAACCGGGGTGCGGGCGCCGGCTGGGTCACGCCCGCGACCTCGGTGAAGGTACCCCGCTCGGCGAGGTGCGGGTGGTGGGGCGCCTCGGCCATCGGCAGCACCGGGGCGAAGCACACGTCGGTGCCCTCCATGAGCTCGCACCACTCGGCGCTGGTCTTGGCGCGGAACACCTCGGCGAGGCGCTCCTTCATGGCCGGCCACTGGGAGCGGTCGTGCTGGGCCGGCAGCTCGGCCCCCTCCAGCCCGGTGAGTCGGAGCAGCTCCCGGTAGAACTGCGGCTCGATGGAACCGATGGAGACGTAGCGCCCGTCGGAGGTCTCGTAGGTGTCGTAGAAGTGGGCGCCGGTGTCGAGCATGTTGGTGCCCCGCTCGTCCTGCCACATCCCCATCTCGCGGAACGACCACGTCATCGTCATGAGGCTGGCCGCACCGTCGACCATGGCGGCGTCGATCACCTGGCCCTGGCCCGAGGATCGGGCCTCGAGCAGCGCCGCGCACACGCCGAAGGCGAGCATCATGCCGCCGCCGCCGAAGTCGCCGACCAGGTTGATGGGCGGGGTGGGCTGCTCGCCGGCCCGACCGAGCGGCTCCAGCGCGCCGGCGAGGGCGATGTAGTTGATGTCGTGGCCGGCGGACGACGCGTAGGGCCCGTCCTGGCCCCACCCGGTCATGCGGGCGTAGACGAGCTCGGGGCGACGGGCCAGGCACACGTCGGGGCCGAGGCCGAGCCGCTCCATGACGCCGGGCCGGAAGCCCTCCACGAGGGCGTCGGCACCCGCGACGAGCTCGAGCACGGTGGCGACGCCGTCGGGGTGCTTCAGGTCGACGCCGACCGAGCGCCGGCCGCGGGCGAGGAGGTCGCCGGGTGGCGTGGCGGGGTCGCCGCCGGTCACGTTGCCGGCGCGATCGATGCGGACGACGTCGGCGCCGAGGTCGGCGAGCAGCATGGCGCCGTAGGGACCCGGGCCGATGCCCGCGATCTCGATGATCTTGATGCCGGCCAGGGGACCCATCGCTTCTCCTTGCTGGGGGTGGTGGTCGGGCCGTCAGGCGGCGCGGCCGGCCACCGAGGTGATCGCGTCGACGATCCGGGGCCAGTGCACGACGGGGAGGTCGTGGGCCATGTCGTCGATGGCGAGGAAGTCGGCGCCGGCCACCAGCTCGGCGGTGCGCTGGCCGCCGGAGAACCCGACCAGGCGGTCGAGGCGGCCGTGGACCACCAGCGCCGGGAGGTCGAGGCGGGCCAGGCCGTCGGCGCGCGAGCCGGAGGCGATGATGGCGAGGAGCTGGCGCGGCACGCCCAAGCGGTTGATGCCCCGCTCGTGCTCGACCATGGCTCGGGCGCGGGCGCGCTCCTCGTCGAAGTGCTCGCTGCTGATGGCCCGGGCGACGTCGACGCTGAAGGCGATCGACGCCTCGCGCTCCTCGGGGCGCGGTGCCACGAGGACGCCGACCAGGTCGGGCGACGCGGCGCCCACCGTCGGCTCCCCGGTCGTCGACATGATCGACGTCAGGCTGCGGACGCGGTTCGGGTGCTCGATGGCGAGGGTCTGGGCGATCATCCCGCCCATCGAGGCGCCGACCACGTGGGCCCGGTCGATGCCGAGGTGGTCGAGCAGGCCGACCGTGTCGCCGGCCATGTCCTCGAGGCGGTACGGCGCCCCCGAGGCGTCACCGCCGATGGCGGCGAGGACGGCGGCCGGGACGTCGAGGTCCGGCGTGTCGATCCACGTCGAGCGGCCGATGTCGCGGTTGTCGAAGCGCACCACGTGGTGGCCACGATCGACGAGGAGCGCGCAGAAGCCCTCGTCCCAGCCGGTGAGCTGGGCACCGAGGCCCATGATCAGGAGGATGGTGGGATCGGCGGGATCGCCGAACGTCTCGTACTCGAGCTCGATCCCGTTGGCGGCGGCGGTGGGCACGGCGTCATCGTGCCACACTTGACCGAGCGGTCAAGGATGTGCGGTGGGCGCCTGCAGCCACCGTGCGGTGGCGGCGTCGAAGCGCTCGCGGCGCCCGGTGCCGGCGCCGCCGTCGGCCTCCTGGAGCGCCTGGAGCACGGCGGCGGCGGTCGCGTCGGGGTCGTCGGGGACCACCGCGTCGACGATGCCGAGCTCGTCGAGGTCGCTGCTGGTGAGCCGCAGGCGCTCGGCCACCTCGGCGGCCCTGCTGGCGTCGCGCTCGAGGATGGCGGCCGCTCCCTCCGGGGCGATGACGGAGAAGACGGCGTGCTCCTGCAGGAGGAGCCGGTCGGTCGAGGCCAGCGCCAGCGCGCCGCCGCTCCCGCCCTCCCCCACGCACACCGAGACGGTGGGCACCGGGGCCTCGGCCATCGCCGCGAACGTCCGGGCGATCTCGCCGGCGATCCCGTCGTTCTCGGCGGCCGGGGCGGCGTCGGCGCCGGGCGTGTCGACGAAGGCGACGATCGGGAGGCCGAGGCGGCCGGCCAGCTCGATGCCGCGCTGCGCCAGCCGGTACCCGGCCGGGCCCGGGCGCCCGCCGGCGGCGTAGCGGTCGAACGCGACCACGACGACCCGGTCGCCGGCCGTCGTGGTGGCCAGCGCGGTGCGCAGCGCCAGATCCGTGCCGGTGCCGAGCTCGGTCCAGGACGACGTGGTGGCGGCGGCGACGTGGATGCCCGTCGGGCGGCCCATGGCCCGGGCGGCGCGCACCTCGGCCCACGCGCCGCTCTCGGGCGTCGCGTCGTCGCCGGTGGGGCGGTTGCGCAGCGGCGTGGGGGGTCGGTACGCGCGCAGCGGCGTCGGCCGGGTGCCGAGCGCCCCCTCGACCCAGGCGAGCAGCTCGTCGCCCCCGGCGACCGCGTCGACCAGGTGGGCGGCGAACGCGGTCTCGGCGGTGTGCGAGCGGTCGTCGACCGCCTCCCCGGTGGTCTGCTCCACCACCCGGGGGCCGGCGAAGCCGACCGTGGCCCCCGCCTCCGCCACCCGGAGGTCGGCGAGCGACCCGTACGACGCGAGCACGCCGCCGGTGGTCGGCGACCGGTGCACGGCGACCGACAGCAGGCCGGCGGCGGCGTGCCGGCGGGCCGCCGCCGCGGTGCGCGCCAGCTGCACGAGGGCGACCATGCCCTCCTGCATGCGAGCCCCGCCCGAGCGGGTCACCAGCACGACCGGCAGGCGCGCCTCGACGGCCCGGTCGTAGGCCCGCACGACCTTCTCGCCGTGCACGAGGCCCATGGACCCCCCGATCACGTCGAAGTCGCCCTCGATGAGGACGAAGCCGTCGGCCAGCCCGGTGTGCACGGACTCGTGGTCCAGGCCGGCCAGCTTGTCCAAATAGCCGGGGAACCCGAGCGGGTCGCCGCTGCGCAGGTCGGTGTCCCAGTGCTCCGAGAGGGGTGCGAGCATGGGGCGAGCCTGCCAGCGGGCCGCCGCGCCGGACCAACCGGCCGATCACCCTCACCCGTTCGTCCCCTGGCCGCACGGCGTCCATCTACGATGCCGGGCACCGGGAGCCCCCTCCCCGGACCAGACCCCCTCCACGGAGAACCCACATGCGTCACGCCACCATGCGCCCGCTCCTCGCCACGGCCCTCGCCGCCGCCCTCCTCTTCGGCACGGTCGCCTGCGGCGACGACGACGACGAAGGCGGCAGCGGCAGCAACGGTGGCGGCGGGGCGACCGAGGCGGAGGGCGGCACCCTCACCGTCTGCTCGGACATCCCCTACGCCCCGATGGAGTTCGAGGGCGAGGGCCCCCGTGGCCTGCAGTACACCGGCTTCGACATCGAGCTGCTCGACGCCATGGCCGAGAACCTGGGCAACACCCTCGAGGTGATCGACTCGGACTTCGACGGCATCCTCGGCAACCTGTCCGCCGGCACCTGCGACGTCGTGGGCTCGTCGCTCACGATCACCGAGGAGCGCCAGCAGGAGGTCGACTTCACCGAGCCGTACTTCGACGCCGACCAGTCGCTGCTGGTCAAGACCGACGGCGACGCGGCCGGTCTGGAGGACCTGGCCGGCGAGACGATCGGCGTCCAGGCCGGGACCACGGGCGAGACCTACGCCAACGAGAACGCCCCCGACGGCGCCGAGGTCAAGTCGTTCCCCGACACCGACGGCCTGTTCGGCGCCTTGGAGTCCGGTGACATCGCCGGCGTGCTCCAGGACCTGCCGGTGAACGCCGGCCGGGTGGCCGAGGACGACTCCGTCGAGGTGGTCGAGACCTTCCCGACCGACGAGCAGTACGGCTTCGCCGTCGAGAAGGGCAGCGACCTGAAGGCCGAGCTCGACGAGGCCCTCGCCGCCGTGCGCGAGAGCGGCACGTACGACGAGCTCTACGAGAAGTACTTCCCGACGGCCGAGTGACGCCGACGCCCACGCCGACCGCCACGCCGACCGCCACGACACGGGGCCCCGCCACGTGACCGACGCACCGACCCGGCAGCTCGGGGACCTCGGGGTCCCCGAGCTGTACCGGTCGGGGCGGGCCAAGGCGCGTCGGAGCCAGGCCCG
>DATAGR010000583.1:0-2296 GCA_036263575.1 Aquihabitans sp.
CGCCGCCGCGCCGGCGAGGAAGGTGCGCCGCCCCATGGGGCCGGCCACCTCCCGTCCACCTCGACGTCCCCCGTCGTTCACGGTGGCAGTCTGGCACGGGCCGGCGTCTGGACCGGGCCGAGCCGGGGAGGTGGGGATCACCCGGCGGGGCCTTCTCAGCCTACCGACCAGTAGGTAGGGTGAGGGGCATGCATCCCCCCGCCCTCCTCGCCGAGCTCGAGCCGGTGGTGGCCGACCTGCTCGACCGCCACCTCGCCCAGTCGAAGGAGTGGTTCCCGCACGAGCTGGTGCCGTGGAGCCGCGGGCGCGACTTCGAGCCCGGGGTCGACTGGGACCCCGCCGAGGTCGAGCTCTCCCCCGCCGTGCGATCCAGCCTGTTCGTGAACCTCCTCACCGAGGACAACCTCCCGTACTACTTCCGCACGATCGAGGCCCTCTTCGGCCGGGACACGGCGTGGGGCACGTGGGCCCGACGCTGGACCGCCGAGGAGGGGCGCCACTCGATCGTCCTGCGCGACTACCTGACGGTCACGCGCATGCTCGACCCCGTGGCCCTCGAGCGGGCCCGCATGCAGCAGGTCGAGAAGGGCGAGGTCCCCGACCCCGACGTGGTGACCGACGGCATCGTCTACGTCACCCTCCAGGAGCTGGCCACCCGCATCGCCCACCACAACACCGGCAAGCTGCTCGACGACAAGGCCGGCTACGAGGTCATGAAGCGGGTGGCGGCCGACGAGAACCGCCACCACCTCTTCTACCGGGACCTCGGCACCGCCGCCCTCGAGCTCGACCCCTCGGCCATGGTGATCTCGATGGAGCGCCAGGTGCGCGACTTCGAGATGCCGGGCACCGGGATCGCCGACTTCGAGGCCCACGCCTTCGCCATCGCCAAGGCCGGCATCTACGACTTCACGGTCCACCACGACAACGTGCTGGTGCCGGTGATCCTCCGCCACTGGGACGTCGAGTCGCTCGAGGGGCTCACGCCCGAGGCCGAGGAGGCCCGGACCAAGATGCTCAAGCGCATGGAGCGGATCGCCCGGGTCGGGCGCCGCTTCTCCGCCAAGCGTGACGAGGCCGCCGAGGGCGAGCTGGTCGGCGCCAGCTCCTGAGCCGATCGCGGCCGGCCGCAGCTCGGGCCCGGCGACCGGTCGGGCTACCGTGCCGGGATCGGGGCCACCCCGGGAGCGGAGGAGCACGCCGTTGCGGGACGCGTCGACACCACGGACCTCACCGACGAAGGGGCGTCGGCGCGCCTCGGCGGCGGTCGCCGGCGCGGTGGCGCTGCTGCTCGTGGCCTGCGTCGCCTCCGGCGAGGGCGACGGCGCGTCGGGCACGCCGCCGTCCGCCCCGTCCGAGTCGACGTCGACCCCGACGACCGCCGCCGAGCGCACGACCACCTCGGCGGCAGGCGGCGAGGACCCGGGCGGCCGCCAGGACGCCGGCGTCGAGGGCTGCCCGGACGACGACGCGGTGGCCGACCTGGTCGGCGGACCGGTCGACCGGACCTCCTCCGGCGGCGGGGTCGGTGCCAGCGACGGCCCGTCGTACTCCTACGAGGGGTGCGGCTACGACCTCGACGGCGGCGGCTCGGTGGGCGTGGCGCGCGTGACGCTCGAGGGCGCCGACGAGGACCCGAGCGATGACGACGAGCCCGCGTACGGGGCGCTCGACGAGCAGGCCCGGCGGGCCTTCGCCACCGACGGCTTCGAGCCCATCGTCGACCTCGGCGACGAGGCCTACCGCGACGGCACCGCGGTCGCGGTCCGCCACGGCGATCGCATGGCGTTCGTCGAGGTCACGCCGAGCGAGGCGGACGACGCGACCCGGGCCCACACCGACGCCACCGTCCTCGCCGTCGCCCTGCTCGAGGTCGACCTCACGCTGCCGCCCGACCAGCTCTGCGCCGCGGTGGAGGCGGCGGTGCCCGGCGACCTGGGTGCCGTCGAGCGGGTGGTGCCGTCGTCGGGCGTGGTCGGCGTCGACGACGTGAGCTTCTCGACCTCGGGCTGCGCCATCGAGCTGGCCGACGGCGCCGAGGCCGAGGTCGACGTGGCCGCCGCCGAGCCCTGGGCCGCGTGGGTCGAGGCCAAGCAGGGGTCCGGCTTCCGGGCCGGCTACGCCGCCACCGAGGTCGACGGCCGCGCCGGGTTCGACACCGGCGACACCCTCGTGGTCGACGACGGCGAGCGGCCGCTGCGCATCACGACCGAGGACCTGGACCTCGACGTCGAGGCCGCCGCCGTGCTGCGTCGCGACCTCGCCGCGCTGGCCCTCGCCGACGGCTGACCCCGCA
>DATAGR010000584.1:0-1566 GCA_036263575.1 Aquihabitans sp.
TGGCGCCTCCCTCGTGGAGTACGCCCTCCTCGTCGCCCTCATCGCCGTCGTCTGCATCGTCGCCGTGACCTTCCTCGGCACGAGCGCCTCGGACAAGTTCTCGACGGTCGGCAACTCGATCGCCGGCTGATCACCTCCCCCTCGGGGGAACCTGAACTGCGCAGCGACCGGGCCCTCGGGCCCGGTCGCTCCGCGTCCCGGGCCGGGTCGCCTGGGGACCGCCACGGAGCTCCTCGATCGTCCGGCCGAGAAGGGGCCGTTCGGACCATGGAGTCCGCCGGCGGACGTGCCGATGCATGGAGCAACACCCCACCACACCCTGCGGAGAACGACCACCATGCTGAACGCCTTCGACCTCATCGCCTCCTTCATGCGGGCCCGCTTCGGTGACGACGAGCGTGGCGCCTCCCTCGTGGAGTACGCCCTCCTCGTCGCCCTCATCGCCGTCGTCTGCATCGTCGCCGTGACCTTCCTCGGCACGAGCGCCTCGGACAAGTTCTCGACGGTCGGCAACTCGATCGCCGGCTGATTCCCTCCCCCCAGGGGGAACGAGTGCGATGACGACCGGGCCCTCGGGCCCGGTCGTCTCGCGTCCGGGGTCGGGGCGCCGCCCTACCCTGGCGCCATGACCGACCGCCCCGTGCACCTCACCGCCTCCGGACCGCCCGAGACGGTGCTCGACGCCGAGCCGGCCTCGGCCACCGAGGGCCTCGCGGCGGCGCTCGCCGGCCCCGAGGACGACCGTCGGGCCGCGGTCTCGGCGGTCGTGGCCGCCCACCCCCGCTTCCTCGACGGTTGGGCGCGGCTCGGCCAGCTCGCCCGAGACGACGTCGAGGCCTACGCCGCCTTCCGGGTGGGCTACCACCGCGGCCTCGACCGCCTCCGCGCCAACGGCTGGCGGGGCAGCGGCTACGTCCGCTGGCAGCACCCGGAGAACCGGGGGTTCCTCCGGGCGCTCCACGGCCTGAGCGTCGCCGCCGGGCGCATCGGCGAGACCGACGAGGAGCAGCGGTGCGCCGTGTTCCTCAAGCAGTGCGACCCGGCGTGGCCGCCGGCCGACCTGGACTGAGGGTGCAGGTGCGCCTGTCGCGGCCGCGTCAGGCGGGTTCGGCGGGCACCCGGTAGGCGACCTCGGCCACCTCCAGCGTGCCGAGGAGGAGACCGGCGAGGTGGTCGGCGACCCACGCCGGCGAGTTGGCGCCGCCCTCGGCGTGCAGGCGGCGGAAGCGCTCGACCGACGGGAACGTCGCCTCGTCGAGCGTGCGGATGCGCACCTGCATGTCGGTCTCGACGACCCCGGGGGACACCGCGTGGCACGCGACGTCGGGCTCCTCGAGCGCCACCACGTCGGTCAGGTGCTCCACCGCCGCCTTGGTCGCCCCGTAGACCGACCAGCCCTCGTAGCTCGTGCGGGCCGCCCCGGAGCTGACGTTGACGAGGACCCGGCGCGCCGGCGGCCAGGTGCGGGCGGCCCGGGTGAACGCCCGGGTCCCGTTGGCCACGCCGGCCACGTTCACCAGCAGCGCCCGGTCGACCTCGGCGGGGTCGTGGTCGCGCTGGGGGCCG
>DATAGR010000585.1:0-9717 GCA_036263575.1 Aquihabitans sp.
CCCACCCTCACCGACAGCCCGAAGGCCCACGGCAAGGCCTTCAGCGACGACGACGTGCGGGCCACCAAGGAGGTCATGGGCTTCCCGCCCGACGAGACCTTCCACGTCCCCGACGACGTCGCCGAGTACTACCGGGAGGCCGGCCGCCGCGGCGCCGCCACCAGGGCGGCGTGGCAGAAGCAGGTCGAGGCCTTCGACGGCGACCGCACGGTGCTCGACGCCGTCCTGGCCGACACGGGCCTGGACGGCTGGGAGGCCGCCCTGCCCACCTGGGAGGTCGGCACCAAGGTCGCCACCCGCGTGGCGTCGGGCGACTGCTTCGCGGCACTGACCGCCGTGGTGCCCGGGCTGGTCGGCGGCGGCGCCGACCTGACCGGCAACACCGGCACCCAGCTCAAGGAGGCCGCCGTGCTCTCCCGTGAGGAGCCGGGCGGTCGCCAGGTCCACTTCGGCGTGCGCGAGCACGCCATGGGCGCCACCATGAACGGCATGGCCGGCCACGGCGGGGTGATCCCGGTGGGCGGCACGTTCTTCGTGTTCAGCGACTACATGCGCCCCGCGGTCCGCCTGGCCGCCATCGCCAACCACAAGGTCGTCTACAGCTGGACCCACGACTCCGTCGGCGTGGGCGAGGACGGCCCCACCCACCAGCCGATCGAGCAGCTCGCCGCGGTCCGCGCCATCCCCGACCTGCGCGTCGTCCGACCGGCCGACGCCAACGAGACCGCCACCGCGTGGCGCGACGCCCTCCGCCACCACGGCCCCACCGCGCTGGTGCTGAGCCGCCAGGACCTCCCGGTGCTGGAGGGCACGGCGGGCAACGACGGCGTGAGCCGCGGGGCCTACGTCCTCGCCGAGCTCGGCCCCGAGACCGGCGACCTGCCCGACCTCGTCCTCGTGGCCACGGGATCCGAGGTGTGGGTGTGCCTGGAGGCCGCGGGCGCCCTGGCCCAGGACGCCCTCACGGTGCGCGTGGTGTCCATGCCGTGCTGGGAGGACTTCGACGAGCAGGACGAGGCCTACCAGGCCGAGGTCCTGCCCGGCGTGGTCCCCACCCTGGCCGTCGAGGCCGCCGTGTCCTTCGGCTGGGACCGCTGGGCCGACGACACCGTCAGCATCGATCGCTTCGGCGCCTCCGCACCGGGCAGCACCGTCCTGACCGAGCTGGGCATCAACCCCGAGCACGTCGTGGAGCGGGCCCAGGCCCTCCTCGACGAGATCGACGACTGAGCCCCACCGACCCCCGATCCCGGAGACGCCGCCCATGAGCAAGCTGCAGGACCTCTACGACACCGGCGGGCAGAGCCCCTGGCTCGACAACCTCCGCCGCGACTGGATCCACGACGGCGAGCTGGGCCGCTACATCGAGCGCGGGGTGCGGGGCGTGACCTCCAACCCCTCGATCTTCCAGAAGGCCATGACCGGCCAGGCCGTCTACGACGACGAGTTCACGACCCTGCTGGAGCAGGGGGCGTCGATCGAGGACATCTTCTGGACGATGGCCGTCACCGACATCGAGGAGGCCCTCGCGCTGTTCCGCCCCCTCTACGACGCCAGCGACGGCGTGGACGGCTTCGTGTCGATCGAGGTGGCACCCTCGGTCGCCCGCGACACCGAGGGCACCATCGCCGCCGCCCGCGGCCTCCACGCCCGCATCGCCGAGCCGAACCTCCATGTGAAGATCCCCGGCACCGCCGAGGGCCTCCCCGCCATCCAGCAGATCATCGCCGACGGCAACAGCGTGAACGTCACGCTCCTGTTCAGCCTGAGCCGCTACGAGGCCGTGATCGAGGCCTACCTCGCCGGGCTCGAGGCGTGCGAGGGCCCGCTGGCGCCGGTGTCGAGCGTGGCGTCGTTCTTCGTGAGCCGGGTGGACGCCGAGGTCGACAAGCGCCTCGACGCCATCGGGACCCCCGAGGCCCTCGCCCTGCGCGGCCGCGCTGCGGTGGCCAACGCCCAGCTCGCCTACGAGCTGTTCGTCGAGAAGTTCTCGGGGCCCCGCTGGGAGGCGCTGGCCGCCAAGGGCGCCAAGGTCCAGCGCCCGCTCTGGGCCTCGACCTCCACCAAGGACCCGAGCTACCCGCCCACCCTCTACGTCGACACGCTGGTGGCGCCGAACACCGTCAACACCATGCCCGAGGCGACGCTCGAGGCGTTCGAGGAGCAGGGCACCGTGGCCCGCACCGCCGATGCCGACCTCGACGGCGCCCGCCAGGTGCTGGCCGACCTGGCCTACGTCGGCGTCGACCTCGACGACGTCACCCGCCAGCTCGAGGACGAGGGCGTGGCCTCGTTCGCCAAGGCGTTCGACGGGCTGATGGCGTCGCTCGGCGACAAGGCCGCCGACCTGCAGGGCGAGAGCTAGCGCCCGTGGGGGTCCCCGGCGAGCTGGTCGTGGTGGACGACGTGGCGTCGGCCTTCTCGGGCTGCGTCATCGACGCGTTCCGGACGCGCCCGAACGACACGTTCTCGATCGCCCTGTCCGGGGGCGCCACGGCCCGCGCCGCCTACGAGCACCTGGCCGAGACGGCCGGCAGCCAGATCGACTGGTGGAAGGTCGACGTGTACTGGGGCGACGAGCGCTGCGTGCCCCACGACCACGAGGACTCCAACTACCGCCTGGCGCGCGAGGCGCTGCTCGACCGCGTCGGCGCCGCCAACGCCACCCACCTCATGCGCTGCGCCGAGGGGCCCGACCCGTACCAGCTGCGCCTCGGCGACCTCGGTCGCATCGACCTCGTGCACCTGGGCATGGGCCCCGACGGCCACACCGCCTCGCTGTTCCCCGGCTCGCCGGCGCTCGACGCCGATCCCGGGCGCCTGGTCGCCATGAACGAGGACGCCACCGGCGCCAACCCCTACCGCCGCATGACCCTGACCCTGGCCGGGATCGCCCGCGCCAACCTCGTGGTCGTCACCGTCGCCGGCGCCGAGAAGGCGGAGGCGCTCGCCGCGGTCGCCGCCGGCGAGGACCTGCCGGCGGCGCGCATCGAGGCGCCACAGGTCGTCTGGCTGGTCGACCACGAGGCCGCGTCGGCGCTGCCGACCTGAGGCGCGGTCCTCCGAGCGGGCCGCGTCGATCGTGGGGCACCCGCCAGTAGGGTGCCCGCCATGCCGCTCCCCACCGGCCCCTCCTGGGACCTGCCGCTGCCCGAGCTGATGGCCGGCGCCCGAGCGGTCCGGGACCGCCGGCACGGCACGCGGGTCACGTACTCGCCGAAGGTGTTCATCCCGCTCACCATGCTGTGCCGCGACAAGTGCGGCTACTGCACGTTCGCCCAGCCGCCGGCCCGGCTCGACGCCCCGTACCTCACGCCCGAGCAGGTCCTGCGCATCGCCCGGCGCGGCGCGGCCGCCGGCTGCCACGAGGCCCTCTTCACGCTCGGCGAGCGCCCCGAGGAGCGCTACCCCGTCGCCGCCGCCTGGCTGGCCGAGCACGGCTACGCCTCCACGGTCGACTACCTCGTGGCCATGGCCGCCCTGGTGCTGCGGGAGACGGGTCTGCTGCCCCACGCCAACGCCGGCGCCCTGCACCCCGAGGAGCTGGCCGCCCTCCGGCCCGTCGCGCCTTCGCAGGGGATGATGCTCGAGTCGTTGCGCGACGACCTCGACGCCCACCGCGGCAGCCCCGACAAGGTCCCCGCCCGCCGCCTGGCCACGCTGGAGGCGGCCGGCGAGCTGCGGATCCCGTTCACCACGGGGATCCTCGTCGGCATCGGCGAGGACCGGGCCGACCGCATCGAGGCGCTGGAGGCCATCGCCGCCAGCCACGCCCGCTGGGGCCACGTGCAGGAGGTGATCGTGCAGAACTTCCTCCCGAAGCCGGGCACGGCCATGCACGCGTCGCCGCCCTGCCCCACCGACGTCTACCTCGAGGCCATCGCCCTGGCCCGCCTGATCCTCCCGCCCGAGGTCCACCTGCAGGCGCCGCCGAACCTCTCCGACGACTTCGGCGTCCTGCTCGACGCGGGGATCGACGACTGGGGCGGCGTCTCGCCGGTGACGGCCGACCACGTCAACCCCGAGCGGCCCTGGCCGGACCGGGATCGCCTCCGCGCCGTCACCGAGGCCGCCGGGTTCGAGCTGGCGCCCCGCCTCACGGTGTACCCCGAGCACGCCACCCGCCCGACCGAGTGGCTCGACCCCGAGCTCCACTTCGCGGTGCTGGACCGAGCCGACGCCGAGGGCCTGGCGCGCGACGACCCCGGCGCCGTGCACCCGCAGACCGTCGGCGAGGTGCGCAACGTGGGCGACGGCGCCGAGGTCGTGCTCGTGGGCCGCCGCTCGACGCAGTGGTACGTCGGCACCGAGGTCGACCCGCCCTCGCTCCTGCCGATGGCCCAGCCACGGGCTCGTGGCCGCGTGGCCGAGGTGCTCGACGGCGTGCGCGCCGGTGAGGTGCCCGGCGAGGACGAGATCACGACGCTCTTCGGCGCACGCGGTCGCGAGGTCGGTGCCGTCGCCGAGCTGGCCGACGAGCTGCGCCGCCAGGTCGTGGGCGACGCCGTCACCTGGGTCTCGAACCGCAACATCAACTACACGAACGTCTGCACGTTCAAGTGCCGGTTCTGCGGGTTCTCGAAGGGCCCGCTCTCGCTCAACCTCCGGGGCACGCCCTACCTGCTGACGCTCGACGACATCGCCGAGCGGGCGGTCGAGGCCCGGGCCATGGGCGCCACCGAGGTCTGCCTGCAGGGCGGCATCCACCCCAAGTTCGACGGCGACTACTACATCGACGTCACCCGCGCCGTGAAGGCCGCCGTCCCCGACGTCCACGTCCACGGGTTCACCGCCCTGGAGGTCACCGAGGGCGCCAAGCGCCTCGGCGAGCCCCTGGCCGACTACCTCCGACGCCTGATGGACGCCGGACTGGCCACGTTGCCCGGCACCGCCGCCGAGATCCTCGACGACGACGTGCGGGCGATCCTGTGCGCCGACAAGGTCACCACCGACGAGTGGCTCGACGCCCACCGGACCGCCCACCAGATCGGCCTGCGCAGCAACGTCACCATCATGTTCGGCTCGATCGAGCAGCCCCGCTCCTGGGCCAAGCACCTCGTGCGCACGCGCGACCTGCAGGCCGAGACCGGCGGCTTCACCGAGTTCGTGCCCCTGCCGTTCGTCCACATGGCGTCGCCCATCTACCTCCAGGGCGGGGCCCGTCGCGGCCCGACCTGGCGCGAGGTCGTGCTCATGCACGCCGTGGGCCGCATCGCCTACCACGGCTTCATCGACAACATCCAGGCGTCGTGGGTGAAGCTGGGCGTGGCGGGCGTGCGCCAGCTCCTCCGGGCCGGGGTCAACGACCTCGGCGGCACCCTGATCGACGAGAACATCTCGCGAGCCGCCGGGGCCAGCCACGGCCAGGGCATGGACGAGGCCGCCTTCGCCGACCTGGTGGCCCCCCTCGGCCGCCGCCTGGAGCAGCGCACCACGCTCTACGGCGGCACCCTGGTCGACTGAGCGCCCGTCCCGCCGACGGGTCGCGACCTGCCAGGCTGGGCGGGCCATGACCGATCCGACCGTGCCCGACCTCGCGCCCGAGCCCTCCCCCGATGGCGAGGGCACCGCCGGGGTCCTGCGGGCGATCAAGGCGCTGGTGGCCGAGGCCGGCGTCACGGCCAACCGGGACCAGATCAGCCAGATCGTCGCCACGGCCGTGCGGTTGGGCCAGGACGGGACCGACCGCCTCGACCTCAAGATCGCCAACGCCGCCCTGGCCGAGATGCGCACCGCGTTCGGCATCTTCGAGCCGTACAACGCCATCCCGAAGGTCACGATCTTCGGCTCGGCCCGCACCGCCGAGGACGACCCCCGCTACGGCCAGGCCCACGACGTCGCCGCCGCCCTGGCCGACGCCGGCTGGATGGTGGTCACCGGCGCCGGGCCCGGGATCATGCAGGCCGCCATGGAGGGTGCCGGCGCCACCAACTCGATCGGGGTGAGCATCCGCCTGCCGTTCGAGACCCGGGCCAACGACCTGATCCACGGCGACCCGAAGCACGTCTCGATGAAGTACTTCTTCACGCGCAAGCTGATGCTGGTGAAGGAGTCGCGAGCCTTCCTCTCCGTGCCGGGCGGCTTCGGCACGCTCGACGAGACCTTCGAGCTCCTCACCCTGCAGCAGACGGGCAAGGCCGAGCCGACCCCGATCGTGCTGCTCGACGCCCCCGGTGGCACGTTCTGGCACGGCTTCCGCCGCTTCGTCGACGACGAGCTGGTGCGCTCCGGGGTGGTCTCGGCCGACGACCTCGACCGCGTGCTGATCACCGACTCGGTCGACGACGCCGTCGCCGAGATCCGCGGCTTCTGGCGCAACTACGACTCGCTGCGCTGGGTCGGCAAGCGGCTGGTGCTGCGCCTCCTCGCCGAGCCGACCCCGGCCGAGCTCGAGGACCTCAACGACCGCTTCGGCGACCTCCTCCTGGAGGGGCGCATCGAGCTCTCGGCCCCGCTGCCCCCCGAGGTCTCGGGCGACGACAAGGTGGACCTGCCGCGCCTGGTGATGGTCTGGAACCCGTTCCGCATCGGCTCGCTGCACCAGCTGATCCGGGCCATCAACGCGCTGGGCAGCGCGCCGCGGGAGCTGACGCCCCCGCCGCCGGTCCCCACCGAGTAGCGCCCGCCCGGCGGACGACTCGAGCTGTCCGCTTCGGTCGGCGCTCCCCGGGCGCCTGCCAGACTCGGGCCATGGCCGGCGAGTTCGAGGACATCAAGGCGCGTCTGGAAGCGATCGAGGAGGAGATGGCCGAGCTGGCCATCACCCGCCTGCGGGAGTCGATCGACGCCGGCGGCCAGGAGATCCCCGTCGACGAGAAGCGCCTCACGCGGGCCCGCCGGGCCATCGTGAAGGCCATCTCGCTCCTGGAGGAGCCCGACAGCCGAGACCGGGACCTCGACGTCGACTGAGGGCGGGTCGACCGAGGGCGGGCCTCAGTAGAAGTCGACGAGCGTGGGCGGCGACGCCGCGCCGAGGCCGTCGAGCACGGCCAGGGCCGCCGGGTCGGCGGTCCGCAGGTGCCCGGTGGCGGCGAGCGTGCGGGCGCCGGCGTAGCCGGACCACCAGCTCGACAGGCCCTGGATCGTCACCTCGACGGTCCCGTCGCCGCCGGGCGCCAGCCGGCCCGCGCCGCCGTCGACCTCGAGCTGCCATCGGCCGGCGTTCCACGGCGCGTGTTCGTCGACGACCTCGAGGTCGACGCGCCCGGTGGCCGTCGGGTTCCAGCCGCGAGCCGCGACGGCGCCGGCGGCGTCGACGAGGCGCAGCATCCAGCGGATCTCGCTGCGGACGGCGCGGGGGTCGGACGCCCCGACGAGGAGGAAGAGCGGGTCCTCGCCCGGGCCGATCACGTCGACCTGGGGGGCCTGCGAGCCGGAGCTGCCCACCACCCGCCACAGCGCGCGCAGCACGTCGGGGTCGGCAGCGAGCACCTCCGACACCACGACGGCGTAGTCGTAGGGCGGTCGCCCGGGGCCGTGGCGGTACGCGGCGTAGCCGGCGAGCTCGCCAGGCGTCGCCGGGTCGTCGACGACGTAGCAGACCGTCCCGGCCAGGTCGGGCGGGAGCCGGCGGGCCCACCAGGCCTCGTCGCGGGTGATCGGGCCGTCGGTGCGTCGGGCGAGGCGGTCGTAGCAGCGGTGCACGGCGGCGACGTCGTCGACGGTGCCACGGCGGAGGTCGACGGCGCCCCCGGGGCGGAGGGCGGCGAGGTGGGCGGCCGGTAGGCGCCGGTGCACGTAGGAGCCGGCCAACTCGAAGCCCACGGACCGGTAGAGCTCGACCGACGCCGGGAAGAGCCCGGCGATGACCTCGCCGCGCTCGCGCAGGTCGGCGAAGGGCCCGGCGGTGACGGCCCGCCCCAGGCCGCGGCCGCGGTGCTCCGGCAGCACGGCCACCGGCGAGTAGCCGGCCAGCGGCACGGCCCGGCCCCCGAACCACTGCCGGAACGGACGGATGTGCGAGGCCGCCGCGATCTCGCCACGAGGCCCGTCGACCACGAGCGCGCGAGCCGGGTCAAGGGACTCGACCCACCGGTCGCGATCCGCGTCGGTGGCGCCGAAGCCGAGGCGGAAGACCTCCCAGATGCCGTCCAGGTCCTCCGGTGCTCCGGTGCGCAGCTCGGGGTCCACGGCGGCGAGGGTAGCGGTCGACCCTCGCCGCGAGAGACCGGCTTCCGGGTGTGTCGAGCGGCGCGCGACGACCGCTAGCGTCGCGCCGTGGCCGCGCCGGAGGACCTGCACGAGTGGGTGTCGTTCGAGGACCCCGAGGAGCAACGCACCTGGGTCTTCGACGTCACGTTCCTCACCAGCGACTGGACCTGCATCTTCGGTCGCGGCTGCAAGGGCGTGCTGACCGAGGACTTCAGCGAGGCGGTGCAGGGCTGCTGCTCGTACGGCGCCCACTTCACCGGGCCCGACGACATCGCCCACACCGAGCAGATGGCCGAGCGCCTCACGCCGTCGCAGTGGCAGCACCGCGAGGCCGGCATCGCGGGCGGCGTGCTGCAGGTGAACGACGAGGGCGAGACCACCACCCGCCTGGTCGACGACGCCTGCATCTTCCTCAACCGCCCCGGGTTCGAGGGCGACGGCGTGGGCTGCGCCTTCCACCACAACGCCGTCGCCAACGGGCTGCGCCACCTCGACGTCATGCCCGAGGTGTGCTGGCAGCTGCCGCTCCGCCGCAGCGACGAGACCGACGCCAACGGCTGGGTCACGTCGACCATCTCGGAGTGGAAGCGCCGCGACTGGGGCGAGGGCGGGTCGGAGTTCCACTGGTGGTGCACCGAGGCC
Source organism: Aquihabitans sp. (assembly GCA_036263575.1). Lineage (GTDB taxonomy): Bacteria > Actinomycetota > Acidimicrobiia > Acidimicrobiales > Iamiaceae > Aquihabitans. The sequence continues at coordinate 8,794 of DATAGR010000585.1, forward strand.
GACGACGCCTTCGTCGGCACCCGCCCCGTGTACCGCGAGCTCGCCGACGAGCTGCGCGCCCTCGTGGGCGAGGTCCCCTACGAGCTGCTCGCCGAGCACCTGGACCGGCGGATCACCACCCGTGGCACGGAGGTCTTCCTCCCCCACCCCGCCCTCCGCCAGCGCGCCGGCCGCTGAGCGGACGCGGACCGCACCGCCGCGCTACCGCTTCAGGCGGCGGCGGTCGGACTCCTTGAGCACCCGCTTGCGGATGCGGATGCTCGACGGCGTGACCTCGACGAGCTCGTCCTCGGCGATGAACTCGATGGCCGACTCGAGCGTGTGGACCTTCGGCGGCACCAGCTTGATCGCCTCGTCGGCGGAGTGGGTGCGGATGTTGGTCTTCTGCTTCTCGCGGACGACGTTGATCATCATGTCGTCGGGCCGGCTGTTCTCGCCGACGACCATGCCCTCGTAGACCTGCACGCCGGGGCCGACGAAGAGCTCGCCACGCGACTGGAGGTTGTCGAGGGCGTAGGCGGTGGTGACGCCGGTGCGGTCGGCCATCATGGCGCCGCCCTGGCGGTGGGGCAGCTCGCCGACCCACGGCATCCACCCGGCGTGGTGCGTGTGGAGCAGGGCGGTGCCGCGGCTGGCTGTGAGCAGCAGGCCGCGGAAGCCGATGAGCCCGCGGGCCGGTGCCTCGAACGTGATGACCGAGCGGCCGGGGTCGCCGGGGCGCAGGTCGGTCACGCGCCCCTTGCGAGGCGCGAGGGCCTGGGTGACGGTGCCGACGTGCTCCTCCGGGACGTCGCAGACGCCCCGCTCGAGCGGCTCGTGGCGCTTGCCGTCGATGTCCTTGACGATGACCTCGGGCCGGCTGGTCTGGAGCTCGTAGCCCTCGCGCCGCATGCTCTCGATGAGCACGGCCAGCTGCAGCTCGCC
>DATAGR010000586.1:0-12460 GCA_036263575.1 Aquihabitans sp.
GCCGCTGCAGCCCGCCGCGACCAGCGCCGCGGCCAGCCCGACCGCCGCCCACCGCACGCCTCGCCTCGTCCCCGTCGCACCCATGGTCAGCCCACCTTCTGTCGCACTTGGAACAGCTCGCCGGCCCGTCCCTCGGGGGCAAGTGTGCCCGCGCCGGGTGCGACGCCCACGTCACGCAGGGCCGCCTCCACCCGATCGCTCCCGAACCGGTCGGCCACGCCCTCGCCCGACCCACCGGTCCGCCACGCCAGCACGACCACCATCTCCGCGGCCGGCTGCGGCGTCCAGATCCCGGTGCGAGCGTCCTGCGGCATCGCGGCCTGGGGCCCCACCACGAGGTTCAGGGCGCCGGGCGCCGTCAGCAGGGTGTCCAGCTGGGCGGCGAAGCTGCGCTGCCCCTGCGTCGGGCTGTCGAGGACGGCTCGAACATCGGACTGGAGCAGGTCCAGGTAGTCGCCCTCCGGTGCGAGGGTGGCCGCCACCGGCTGGAAGCGGGCCAGGCTCTCGGCGGTCCGGCCGGTGCCGACGCCGACCGCGAGCGGTGGGTCGAGGCGGGCGGCGTCGGCCACGCAGGTCCAGGGCGGCCGACCGCCGGCGCAGTCGGGGCCCAACGATCCGTCGCGTACGCGCACGGCCACCGCGATCGGCGAGGCGGCGACCGCGCTGGAGCCCTCCCACGGGCGGTCGACCTGGAGCTCGTCCGCCTCGAAGTTGGCGACGCCGGGGGCGGGGTCCCAGGTGACCCAGCCGTCGATGCGGCGGTCGCCGGCGCGGGCCGTCGCAGCCTCCTCGCCGAGGTCGAGCTCGGGCGGGTCGTCGGCGATGCGGCCGTCGGCCACGAGGGCGTCGCACACGGCCATGAGGTCGGGGGTGCAGGCGACGACGGGGCGACCGCCGCCGCTGCGCTCGGCGCCGGTGGTGTCGTCGTCGGCGAGCTGGGCCCGCAGCGCCACCGCGACGGCCACGAGGGCGACGGCGCCGACGATCGCCAGGATGCGCTCCCTCATGGCCGGACGCTATCGCCGGGCCGGGTGGCGACCCGCCTCAACGGGCGGCGTTGCCGTGGCGGGGGCCCTCGCCCGGCGCGGCGATGTCGGCGCCGGTGAGGGTGGTGAGCTGCTCGTCGGTGGGGTCGGTCAGCTCGACCACCCGGCCCGCCTGGCGAGCGACGGCGTCCTCGAAGAGGTTGCGGGCGAGGCGGCCGTTGCCGAAGCCCTTGTCCCGCGGCACCGAGGCGAACCAGGCCCGCACCTTCTCCTCTGCGCCGGCGTCGGGGTGGTAGCCGGCCTTCTCGCCGATCGAGGCGAAGATGCTCCACAGCTCGTCGTCGGTGTAGTCGGGGAAGTAGATGGTCTTCGGGAACCTCGACGCCAGGCCGGGGTTGGCGGCGATGAAGTCGGCCATCTCGTCGGGGTAGCCGGCGGCGATCACCACCAGCTCGTCGCGCCGGTCCTCGATGACCTTCACGAGCGTGTCGATCGCCTCGCGCCCGAAGTCGTTGTCGCCGCCCCGCGCCAGGGCGTAGGCCTCGTCGATCAGGAGCACGCCGTCGGTGGCGCGGTCGGCCACCTCCATCACCTTGAGCGCCGTCTGGCCGACGTAGCCCGACACGAGGCCCGACCGGTCCGTCTCGACGAGCTGGCCCTTCTCGACGACGCCGAGCGAGCGGTAGATGGCGGCGAGGAGGCGGGCGACGGTGGTCTTGCCGGTGCCGGGGTTGCCGGTGAAGACGAGGTGGCGGCTCTGGGGTGACGTGGGCAGGTCGCGCTCGGCCCGCAGCTGCTGCACGCGGAGGAGGTTGGTGACGAGGCGGACCTCGGTCTTGACGCTCGAGAGGCCGACGAGGTCGTCGAGTTCGGCGAGGAGCTCCTCGATGGGCCGGGGCGGAGGGAGCTCCTCCTCCTCGGCGGCTGCGGCCGGCTGGCCGGCGGCCGTGGCGGCGGCGCCCGGCGCGCCCGCCGCTCCGGTCGCCGCGGTGCCCGGTGCCGTCGGCGTGAGCGGCGAGGCGGGCAGCCCCGACATGGCGGCGAGGAGCCGGCTCCGCAGGGCGTCGATCGCCTGGAGCTCGGCCCGGGTGGGCGCAGCCTCGAGGGCGGCCACGGTGAAGGCGAGGTGCAGGGCCCGGTCGTAGTACGAGCGGCTGTGGGTGGTGGCGAACTTGCGGTCGGCGGTGACCAGGATCTCGAACATCGGCGAGACCTGGTCGAGCCAGGCGGCCCGCCCCACGAGCAGCGAGCTCTTCCGGAGGTCGTCGGGCTTGGCCCGGCCCAGCTGCTCGGGCATCCAGCGCCCGAACGAGAAGATGACGCCCCACAGCTCGTTGTCGGTGTGGCTTCGGTCGACGTCGATCAGGGCGGTGACGAGGTTGAACGCCTCGGTCGCGACGTCGTGGTCGAGGCGGCGGCCGTCGACGGTGGGCAGCCGCGACACGACGTCGCGCATGCCGACCGACACCTCGAGGACGAACGCCTCGACGGCGCGCTGGATCTGCTTCGGCTCGATCACGGGTGGCCGCTCACCGCCTCGGCTCGCGCCACATGAGCCACATGGGAGGCCCGCCGGGCAGCGGCAGCTCCTCGCGCACCTCGAAGCCGTGCCGGGCGTAGAGCGCGACGTTCTCCTCCTTGGAGGACTCGAGGTAGGCGCCGAGGCCCTCGGTGTCGCAGCGCTCGGTGACGGCCCCGATGAGCGCGCCGCCCACGCCCTTGCCCTGGTGGTCCGGGTGCGTGCCGAGGATGGCCAGGTACCAGTGCGGCGGGTCGACCGGGTGGCGGCGCTCCATCAGGGAGATGGTGCGCAGCGCCCGCACCGTCCGGCCTCGGAACAGCCGCAACGACGGGCCCACGAGTGGTGTGGACTCGCGCGGCGAGGTCTTCCAGCGGCCGGGCTGCACCCACACCGCCGCGCCGCGGAGCTCGTCGTCAACCAGCACCTCGCCGTGGCCGCGGAGCTGGAGCCCCGCCTCGGTGCGGAAGAAGCCGGCCGCCCGCTCGGCCCACGCGTCCGACGGGGCGGCCATCCAGCTCCACACCGGGTCGCCCTCGAAGGCGGCGGCGAGGAGGTCGCCGACCGCGTGGATCTCGCCATCGGTGGCCGAACGGACCGTGAGCACGGGCGCCACCCTACCGGTGGCCCTGGGAGCGCCGAGGACCGACCGGTCGGTGGCCGGGGCCCGGCCGGTAGCCTGCTCGCCGTGCCCGAGACCTCCTCCATCGCCGAGCTCGGCCGCCGCGCCAAGGCGGCCTCCCGCACCCTCGCCACCGCGCCCACGACGCAGAAGGACGACGCCCTGCGGGCCGCGGCCGACCTGCTGGTCGCCCGCACCGACGACGTCCTGGCCGCCAACGCCACCGACGTCGCCCGGGCCGAGGGCGCCGGCGTGGCCGCCACGGTGGTCGACCGGCTCCGGCTCGACGCCGGCCGGGTGGAGGCCATGGCCGGCGGCCTCCGCCAGGTCGCGAGCCTGCCCGACCCCGTCGGCGAGGTGATCGACGGCTGGGTCCGGCCCAACGGGCTCCGGATCAGCCGGGTCCGCGTGCCGCTCGGCGTCGTCGGGATCATCTACGAGAACCGGCCCAACGTCACCTCCGATGCCGCCGGCCTGTGCCTGAAGTCCGGCAACGTGGCCTTCCTGCGCGGCTCCTCCGGTGCCATCACCTCCAACGTCGCGATCAGCGGCATCCTGCGGGAGGCCTACGAGAAGGTGGGCCTGCCCGCCGACGCGCTGGTGCTGGTCGACGACACCAGCCGCGAGGGGGCCATCGAGTTCATGCAGCAGCGCGGCGCCATCGACTGCCTCATCCCGCGCGGCGGGCCGTCGCTGATCCGCTCGATCCTCGACAACGCCACCGTGCCCTACGTGATCGACGGCGAGGGCAACTGCCACGTGTACGTCGACGCCGCCGCCGACCTCGACATGGCGGCCGACATCATCGCCAACGCCAAGGTGCAGCGCCCGTCGGTCTGCAACGCGGCCGAGACCCTGCTCGTGCACCGCGACGTCGCCGACGCGTTCCTCGGCCGCCTCCCGGAGGTCCTGCCGCAGGTGTCGCTCGTCGGCGACGCCGCCGCCCGTGCCGTGCTGCCCGCTGCCGGCGAGGCCACCGAGGACGACTGGGCCCACGAGTTCCTCGACCTGAAGCTGGCCGTGCGGGTGGTCGACGACCTCGACGGCGCCATCGGCCACATCGCCCGCTACGGCTCCGGTCACAGCGAGGCGATCGTGACCGGGTCGGTCGAGGCCGCCGAGCGCTTCAGCCGCGAGGTCGATGCCGCGGCCGTGGTGGTCAACGCCTCGACCCGCTTCGTGGACGGCGAGGAGTTCGGGTTCGGTGCCGAGATCGGCATCAGCACCCAGAAGCTCCACGCCCGCGGGCCCATGGGGCTGCGCGAGCTCACCACCGCCAAGTACCTGGTCCGGGGCGAGGGCCAGACCCGGGGCTGAGCCCGGGCCGGCCCTGCCGCCCGGTGGACCGGCGGTGCCTCAGGCCGAGGCGGTGCCCCGGGGCAGCACGTCCTGCAGGCGGGCCGACAGGGCCTGCGTGCGGGGGGCGAGGTCGGCGGCCCGAGCCTGGGCGACCTTCTGCAACTCAGCGCCGCGGATGGCGGCGACCTTCTGGAGCTCGGCGCCGCGGACGGCGGCCACCTTCGACAGGTCCGCGGCGCGCGCCGAGGCGACCTCGGACAGCTCGGCGGCCCGGACCGATGCCAGCTTCGACAGGTCCTGGCTGCGCTTGGCGGCGTTCTTGCGCATCGCCTTGGCCTCGACCCGCGCCCGCTGGCCGTAGGCGAGGGCGTCGCGGCGGGCGGCCTTGCCGGCGGCCTTCGAGCCGCGCCGGCTCGACCCGCCGGCGGCGGCGGCGTTGGCGGCGGCGAGGCGTCCGGCGGCCTTGGCGTTGGCCTTGATGGCCCGCGAGCTCATGGCGGCGTTGGCGGCGGCGGCCTTGGCGGCGACCTTGCCCTCCTTGCCGGCGTGGCGGGCCCGGTAGGCGAGGTCGGGACGGCCCTCGGTGTCGACGGCGGCGAGGATGAGGCCGCCGAGCAGGCTCACGTTCTTCATGAAGTGGACCTGCTGGGACTTGCGGGCGTCGCCGGCCGCCTCCCAGAAGCGCTGCTCGGCGAAGGTGGTCGGCACGAGGGTGGCGGCCAGCACGGCCGACGAGAGTCGGGGCAGCTTGCCGAGGCCGAGCAGGACGCCGGCACCGACCTGCGCGGCGGCGTTGACCTTCACGTAGGTCTCGGTCTGGAACGGGAGCGGCTGGCCGGAGGCGACCGTCTGGACGGTGCTGCGGGCGCTGCCGGCGAGCTGGCCGACCTTCGACGTGGCGGCCTGGACCTTGTCGGTGGCGGTGGCCGCGGCCTGCGAGACCTGCTCGCCGGTCACATCGGTGTCGGTGACGGCGTCGCGAGCGGCGCCGGCCTTCTCGGCGACCTGGGTGGTGGCCCCCTCGGTCGCGGTGGCGGCGCCCTCGACCGCGTCGGCGCTGGCCGCCGCCGCCTTCTGCGCCGCCGGCTGGGCGGCGTCCGCGATGCGCTCGATCACCGGCTCGGCGGCCGCCACCCGGGGAGCCGGGTTCTTCAGCGTGTCGGCGCCTTCGCTGACGAAGACGGAGGCGAGCATCGGACGGGCGAGACGGCGTACCAGCATGTCCGGGGTTCTGCCCGATGCCCTCGGGCAGCAGACGCGTCGCCGGCGGGGTGGGGGTCACCTGGGGCTCAGGCGACGGCGGGCTCCCGGTGGCGGGAGTGCGCCGGGGTCGGTGCCGGCGCCTCCTCCTCGGGGGCCGGGACGCCCGTCGGAGGCGCGGCGACCGCTGTCGGCGTGGCCTGGGCGACGGGCCCGGTGCCGCGCCGGTCGACGACCCGGCCGTCGGCGCCACACCAGCAGCGGAAGGAGATGGTGACCTGGTCGGGTGCGACGTCGAGGCCGGTGATCCGACGCTCGCTGAGGAGGACGGTGCGGCCCTCGGCCGCGCAGTGGGCGGCGAACATCAGCGTCGCCCGCGGGAGGCGCCCGGCCGGCTCGCGGCGGCGGGGACGGGGTGGCGGGCGGTGGTCGCCGCCCACGTGAGGGGATCGGGTCCGGCGGGGGCACGGTCGAGCCAGCGGGCGGCGCGGCGGCGGGTGGTTCGCATGCGTGCATGGTCCGCCGTCGGAGCCGACCGAACCAGTGGCAGGAACGACAACGTACGCCGTTTTCCTGCCAGATCGACAGGCGACCTCGGCGACTCGGCGGCAGCGTCGGGTCAGCCGACGGGTGTCTTCTGGAAGGAGCGGCGGTAGGCCGCCGGCGACGTGCCGACCTCGCGCTGGAAGTGGCTGCGCAGCCCGGCGGCGGTCGAGAAGCCGCAGTGGCGGGCGACCTCCTCGACGGCGAGGTCGGTCGTCTCCAGCAGCCGCCGGGCGAGGGCGACCCGCTGGCCGAGCAGCCACCGGAGGGGGCTGGTGCCGGTCGCCTCGGCGAAGCGCCGCGCGAAGGTGCGCGGGCTGAGCGACGTCCGGCGGGCCAGGTCCTCGACGGTGAGGGGCTCGGCCAGGTGCTCGGCCATCCAGGCGAGCAGCTCGCCGAGGGGATCGCCGTCGGCCCCCGACGGGACCGGCGCCTGGATGAACTGGGCCTGGCCGCCGGCGCGGTGCGGCGGCACGACCATGCGGCGGGCCACGGAGTTGGCGGCCTCGGCGCCGTGGTCCAGCCGCACCAGGTGCAGGCAGAGGTCGATCCCCGAGGCGGTGCCGGCGGCGGTGAACACCGTGCCGTCCTCGACGTAGAGCACCGACGGGTCCACGTCGACCGCCGGGTACCGCTCGGCCAGGGTGGCGGCGTGCAGCCAGTGGGTCGTGGCCCGCCGCCCGTCCAGGGCGCCGGCCTCGGCCAGGAGGAACGCGCCGGTGCAGAGGCTGACCAGGCGAGCGCCGCGGCGGTGGGCCGCGCCCACCGCCGCCACGGTGGCCGCGGTGGACGGGTCGACGTCGTGATCGGCCCAGCCGGGTCGGTGCACGATGTACCAGGCCGGGATGACCACCGTGTCGGCCGTCTCGAGCGCCTCGAGGCCGTGGCCGGCCCGGAGCTGCAGGCCGCCCTGCCCGGCGTCGCTGCGGCCCGACGCGCTGCACACGACGTGCTCGTAGTCCCACGACGGGATCTCCGGGCGGGGGAGGCCGAACACCTCGCAGGGGACCGACAGCTCGAACATGGAGACGTTGCGCCCCATCACGGTCACGACCCGGTGCATGGCAGGAACCTACGCCTTCGCACGGTTCGTGCCAACCGGCCCGGCCCTTGGCCCGCTCCGCCCGAGGCCGTGTACGCGCTTGACCGCGTGGTCAAGAGCAGCGGTAGCCTGCGACGATGACCGACCACCGCTTCGAGTCCGTGCCCGAGGTCCGCGAGGGCCTCCGCAAGGTGGACTACCTGTCCGACGAGGGCATCGCCGGCATCGTCTACCTCGCCGACCGGCTCCAGAAGCCCATCCTCGTCGAGGGCCCGGCCGGCACCGGGAAGACGCAGCTGGCCAAGTCGGTGGCGGAGATGACCGGCGCCCGCCTCATCCGCCTCCAGTGCTACGAGGGCCTCGACGAGGCCAAGGCGCTCTACGAGTGGAACTACAAGAAGCAGCTCCTGCGCATCCAGGCCCAGCGCGGCGACGACACGTGGGACGCCGTGGAGGAGGACCTCTTCTCCGACGACTTCCTCCTGGAGCGGCCGCTGCTCGAGGCCATCCGGGCCGACGAGCCGGTCGTGCTGCTGATCGACGAGGTCGACCGGGTGGAGGTCGAGACCGAGGCGCTGCTGCTCGAGATCCTCTCCGACTACCAGGTGTCGATCCCGGAGCTCGGCACCATCGAGGCCAAGCAGATCCCGCTGGTGTTCCTCACCTCGAACAACACCCGTGAGCTCTCCGAGGCCCTGAAGCGGCGCTGCCTCTTCCTCCACGTCGACTACCCCGACATGGAGCGCGAGAAGGAGATCGTCCTCACCAAGGTCCCCGACATCACCGAGAACCTGGCCGACCAGGTGGCACGCATCGTGCGCTCGCTCCGCCAGCTGGAGCTGAAGAAGTCGCCGTCGGTGTCGGAGACGCTCGACTGGGCCAACACCCTGATGCTGCTCGGCGTCGAGCAGATCGACGCCGAGGTCGCCACCAGCACGGCGAACATCCTCCTCAAGTACCAGTCCGACATCGCCAAGGCCGTCCGCGAGTTCGCCGCCGACAAGCAGGGCATGAAGGCGTTCGCCCCCGGACCCAGGTAGGCGTGGTGGCCACCGGACCCGCCGCCCCCGACAGCGACGGCCCCGCCACGGGGTCCGACGGCGCCGGCACCGTCGCGGTCGTCGGGGAGCCGCTGCTCGATCTCCTCAACGGGTTCATCGGCGAGCTGCGCGAGGCCGGGCTCCCGGTGAGCCTCACCGAGAACCTCGACGCCATGGCGGCGATCCGCCACATCCCGCTCGAGGACCGCGAGGCGTTCAAGTACGCGCTGGCGGCCACGCTCGTGAAGAACAACGCCCACTGGCGGTCGTTCGAGACGGTCTTCGAGGTCTACTTCTCGCTGCGGGGCTCGAAGTACGGCCTCGACGACGACAGCCTCGAGCAGGACCTCGCCGACCTCCTCGACGACGACGAGCAGCAGGGCGCCGGCGACCAGGGGAGCGGCCAGAGCGGCCAGGGCGGCGGCGACGCGCTCACGCCCGAGGAGCTGCAGCAGCTGCTGTACCAGGCGATGATGAAGGGCGACGAGTCGCTCATGCGGGCCATCGCCCGGCAGGCAGTGAAGCGCTTCGCCGGCATGGAGCCGGGCCGTCCCGTCGGCGGCACCTACTACCTGTACCGGACGCTGCGGAACCTGGACCTCGACGGCCTCCTCGAGAAGATGATGGACCAGCGCCGCCAGGAGGCGGGCGAGGACGGCCACGAGCTCTCGAAGCTCGAGGAGCGCCTCGAGCAGGACGAGTACGAGCACCGCATCGACGCCTTGAAGAAGGAGATCGAGGCGGAGATCCGGCGCCGGCTGGTGGCCGACCGGGGCATCGAGGCCATGGCCAAGACGCTCCGCAAGCCGCTCCCCGAGGACGTCGACTTCATGCACGCGAGCCGCGAGGAGATGGTGGGCCTCCGCAAGGCGCTGGTCCCGCTCACCCGCCGCCTCGCCGTGCGCCTGGCCCGCAAGCGCCGCCACAACCGCCGGGGCCCGCTCGACTTCCGCCGCACCGTGCGGGCGTCGCTCTCCTACGGCGGCGTGCCCGCCGAGCCGAAGTTCCGCCACCCCCGGCCCCACAAGCCCGAGATCTTCGTCATCGCCGACATCTCCGGCTCCGTCGCCGCCTTCGCCCGGTTTACGCTGATGCTCGTGTACGCGATCAGCGGCCAGTTCTCGAAGGTGCGGTCGTTCGTCTTCATCGACGGCATCGACGAGGTGACGTCGTACTTCGAGGGCGTCGAGGACGTGACCGAGGCCGTGCACCGGGTGAACACCGAGGCCGACGTCGTCTGGGTCGACGGGCACTCGGACTACGGCCACGCCTTCGAGGTGTTCCACAACAAGTGGGGCAAGGACATCGGGCCCAAGACCACCGTGATCATCCTCGGCGACGCGCGGAACAACTACCACGCGTCGCAGAGCTGGGTGATCAAGGAGATGCAGCACCGGGCCCGCCACGTCTACTGGCTGAACCCCGAGCCGCGGTCGTACTGGGACACCGGCGACTCCATCGTGGGCGACTACGCCGCCTTCACGGACGGCGCCTACGAGTGCCGCAACCTCCGCCAGCTCGAGCGCTTCGTCGAGAAGCTGGCCTGAGCGCCGTCCCGGCGCCCCAGACCACCGCCGCACCATGTTCCGTCGACGCCGTGACGCCGAGTCGGTAGCCACCCCGGCCGCCGACCCCGTCGCCGCGCTCGACCTGGCGGCGGTGCCGCCCCGCCTCGTGGCGGTGGTGCAGGGCGCCGTCGAGGCCCGGCACCGGTGGGGCGCCGTGGTGGCCGGGCTGGCGCCGGGGCCGCTGGCCGACCGCCTGACCGAGCTGGGGGCGCGCATCGACGCCGGCGTCGCCGACGTGCACGCCACGGCGGTCCGGGTGGGGGAGGCCGAGCGCGTCCTGGCCGCGCTCGACGTGGACGGCGCGACGGCGGCGTTCAAGGCGGCCCGCCGCCGGGCTGCCGACGGCGATCCGCCGCCGGAGCTCGAGGCCCTCGAGGCCCGGTTCACCTCGGTGCAGCGGATCCTGAACTCGGCCGCCGAGGCGGAGGAGCGGCTGCGCGTGCTCGACGCCCGGCTGCTCGCCGCGGTGGCCCGGGGGGCCGAGGTCGCCCTCACCGCCGACGGCGACGCCCTGCGCTCGCTGGGCGACGACCTCGACGGCGTGGTGTCGGAGCTGGGCGCCCTCCGCTCGGCGCTGTCGTCGCTCCGCTGACCGTCTCGGGTTAGTCGACGTCGATCATTCGACGTCGATCATTCGACGTCGGTCAGTCGAAGTCGAACAGGTCGTCGAGCATGGATCGCCGCTTCTTCTTCTTGGCGTAGCGGGGGTCGTAGCCCCGGTCGTCGTGGCGGTGGCGGTCGTCGTCGTAGCGGGGGCGGTCGTCGTAGCGCGGCCGATCCTCGTAGCGGACGTCGGCGGCGCGGGGCCGGTCGTCGTAGGACGGCGCCGGGGCGGCGGCCGCCGGGGCAGCGGCGGCCGGCGAGGTCGCGGCGACGCGGTCGAGGATCTTGTCGAGCTCGCCGCGGTCCAGCCAGACGCCTCGGCACTGCGGGCAGAAGTCGATCTCGACGCCTTCACGCGAGGAGATCGAGAGGGTGACGTCGCACACGGGGCACTTCATGGCCCAGACGGTACCGGCCGCCACCGCGTCACCGGCAGCGCGAGGGTCGGGCGGGGTCGCGGTCAGCCGGAGGTCCGCCGGCGCCGCCAGACCCCGGCGTCTCCCCCGGCGGGCGCTCGGGTGAGCGCGATGCCGGTGTTGACCAGCGCGGTGTGCGAGAAGGCCTGCGGGAAGTTGCCGAGCATCCGCCCGGCCGCGGGGTCGTACATCTCGGCGAGGAGGCCGACGTCGTTGCGCAGGGCGACGACGCGCTCGAAGATCGCCCGGGCGTCGTCGGTGCGGCCCTGCATCAGCAGCACGTCGGCGAGCCAGAGCGTGCACATGAGGAAGGAGCCCTCGGCGCCGCCCACGCCGTCGTCGGTGGCGCTCGTGTCGTAGCGGTGCACGAACCCGTCGCTCGTCAGCTCGCGTTGGATGGCGGCGACGGTGTTGACGACCCGTTCGTCGTCGGCGGGCAGGAAGCCCACGAGCGGGACCATGAGGAGGCTGGCGTCGAGCGCCCGGCCGCCCAACTCCTGGACGAACACGCCCCGGTCGTCGACGCCGTGCTCGAGCACCTCGCGCCGGATCTCCTCGCGCACGGCGGCCCAGCGCTCGACCGGGGCCTCGATGCCCTGCTCGGTCGCCAGCATCACGGCCCGATCGAGGGCGACCCAGGCCATGACCTTGGAGTGGGTGAAGTGGCGGCGGCCGCCGCGCACCTCCCAGATCCCGTCGTCGGGTTCTCGCCACCGCTTCTCGACGACCTCGACCAGCGCCTGGCCGACCCGCCAGGCGTCGGGTTGGTCGTCGCGCACCGCCAGGCGGCCCTGGTAGAACGCGTCGATCACCTCGCCGAACACGTCGAGCTGGAACTGGCCGTGGGCGCCGTTGCCGGTGCGGACGGGCGCCGAGCCCTCGTAGCCCGGCAGCCAGTCCAGCTCCAGCTCGGTGAGGCGGTGCTCGCCGGCCGGGCCGTACATGATCTGCACGTCCTCGGGCCGGCCGGCGACGGCCCGCAGGAGCCAGTCGCGCCACGAGGCCGCCTCCTCGGTGAAGCCGGCGTCGAGGAGCGAGGTGAGCGTGAAGGTGGCGTCGCGCAGCCAGCAGAAGCGGTAGTCCCAGTTGCGGGTGCCGCCGATGGCCTCAGGCAGCGAGGTGGTGGGGGCGGCGACGATCCCGCCGGTGGGCGCGTAGGTGAGGGCCTTGAGCACCACGAGCGAGCTGCGGATCGGCTCGTCGTAGGGGTCGAAGCTGGCGCAGCGGGCCGACCAGGCCTCCCACCACGCCGTCGTGCGCTCGATCGAGTCCCTGACCCCGGACGGGTCGGGCGGCTCCTGGTGCGACTGCGTCCAGGCCAGGTCGAACGGCACCTCGTCGCCGGGGCTGACCTCGAAGGCGGACACGGTGGACCAGCCGTCGGGCCGCAGTTCCACCGGGGTGGTCAGGCTGAGCGAGTCGGGGCCGGCGACCATCCGGAGGCCGCCGTCGGTGCGCCGGACCCACGGGACGATGGAGCCGTAGTCCATGCGCACGGTGAGGTGCATCCGCATGGGCACGTTCCCCCTGATGCCGCGCACGAGCCGCACGAGCTCCAGCCGCTCGTCGTCGCGCACCGGCATGCAGTCGACCAGCTCGACGACGCCGTCATCCGTGGTGAA
>DATAGR010000587.1:0-1556 GCA_036263575.1 Aquihabitans sp.
CGGCCAGCAGCACCGGCACCGCTCGCAGGGCCCACCTCACCATGGCGGGCATCGTACGCGCCCGCCGCCGGCGTCGTTCGGGGGCGCGGGTCAGGCGCGGTCGCGACGGTCGTGACGGTCCCGGCGGGAGGCGATCTCCCCCACGCGCGCCTCACGCCGCTCGGCCCGGCGGGCCTCGGCCTCCTGGCGGCTCGTCTTGCGGCGCTCGGGCTCGCCCTGGCGGCGCAGCACGTGGAGCTGCACCTTCCCGATGTCCTTGAGGTTCCGCTGGCCGATCGACTTCCACCGGAAGGCGGGGTCGCCGGCCAGCAGCTCGTGGATCTCGTCGCCGCACACGACCGTGCCGGGGAAGGCGATGTTCACGATGCGGCTGGCCCGGTTGACCACCGGCCCGTAGAGGTCGGCCTCGCGCTGCAGCACCGGGCCGGCGGCCAGGCCGACGCGCACGTCGGAGAGGCCGTCGTCCTCCCGATAGGTCTCCGACAGCGAGAGCGCGATCTCGGCGGCGGCCCGCTCGTCGGGCACCGAGAACATGACCTCGTCGCCGATCATCTTCACCACCCGCCCGCCGAGGCGGCTCACGGTGTCGTAGGCGATGGCCTCGAAGCGGTCGACCACGGCGGCGAGCTCGTGGGCGGTCACCTGCTGGCTCAGGGCCGTGAACCCGACCAGGTCGGCGAAGCCCACGGCCCGGTGGTCCGGGTCGGTGCCGGCGTGCTCACGGGCCATGCGGGCGCGGGCCTCGGCCTGGACGTGGCGCCGCCAGACGAAGTCCATGACCTGGAGCAGCGTCGGCAGGAGGAGCGGGGCGACGGCGGCGAAGTCGTCGGCCGGCCGCGCCGGGTCGCCACCGTGCCGCTCCGCACGGAGGCGGTTGGTGGGCTCGGCGGGGTCGACCGAGTCGATGAGCGCCGACGCCACCCGGGCCAGCGAGGAGCCGATCACCCGGGCCATCTGCACGGTCAGCTCGTCGTCGATCATGCCCATGCCGATGAGCTGACCGATCGTGCGCAGCATGTCGACGTCGGCGTCGTTGAAGATGCGGTCGCCCGGTCGGGGTTCGACGAAGCCGAGCGAGCGCCACAGCTGGGCGATCTGGGCGGGGCTGAGCCCGGTCGCCGCCGCGATCTCCTCGATGTCGTGGTCGGCGGCCTCGGGCATGACGAGGTGCTCGATGGCGAGCAGCTCGAGGTGGCGGTGCGACCGCGCCTCGGCGATCTCCTCGGCGTCGACGCCGACCGACTCCAGCAGCTCGGACATGGCGTCGGCGTCCAACGCCGCCGGGTCCACCACCTGGCCGGCGACCTCGTGCACGGGGTCGGGCCAGTGGAGGTCGGCGGGGCGGACCGCCTCCTCGTCGCCCTGCTCGTCGGGCCGCTGCTCGCCCTGCTCCCCCGGCGGCTCGAGCGGGCTCACGAGAACGACCCGCCCTCGGGCAGCTCCTCGGGCAGCCCGTCGGGGGCGGTGCCGGGCCGGCGCATCACCGGGTCGATGTCGGGGTGCTCGGCCACGAGCGTGATCGGGTCGAGGCCGGCCGGGGGTGCCACCTCGGCCAG
>DATAGR010000588.1:0-4046 GCA_036263575.1 Aquihabitans sp.
GCCGCTCTACCCCCGATCGTCGACGCCCACGAGTGGGGGACCGCTCTCGCCGAGCTGCGGGCTCGGGAGAAGGCGGCCACCCGTGAGCTCGACGCCATCGCCGCGGCCCGTCGCCGGCTGCCGATGGTGGAGCTGCCCGACTACGTCCTCGAAGGCGCCGACGGCCCGGTGCGGCTGGTCGACGCCTTCGAAGGGGCGTCCCAACTCATCGTCTACAACCACATGTGGTTCGCCGGTGAGGAGTGGCAGTGCGGCGGCTGCACCGGGTTCACCAGCCAGTTCACCCGGCTCGAGTTCCTCGAGGGCTACGACGCCCGCTTCGTGGTCGTCACCCAGGGCCCCATCGACGAGGCCCTCGCCTACAAGGCGAAGGTCGGCAACAAGATGACGTGGTACTCCACCGCCGACAGCCCCTTCGGCGACGACATGGGCGCCCCGCTCGGCGGCGGCTTCCAGGTCAACGTGTTCCTGCGAGACGGCGACACCGTGTACCGCACCTACAACACGCAAGGCCGCGGCACCGAGGAGCTCGGCCACACCTTCGGCCTGCTCGACCTGTTGCCCTACGGGAGGCAGGAGGAGTGGCAGGACTCGCCAGACGGCTGGCCCCAGTCACCCACCTACAGCCGCTGGCCCCCACCCGAGTTCTTCGCCCGCTACGCCGCCAACGCCTGAGTCACGTTGGCCGGCCGGCGTGCCGCCGCTTCAAGGTCAGAAGTGCACCGATGGCGCACGCTTCTGCCCTCGCCGGGCGGTGGAGCGGGTGAGGAGAATCGAACTCCCGTATTCAGCTTGGGAAGCTGATGTTCTGCCATTGAACTACACCCGCGCGCGGCGGCTGCGGCGAGGGCGGGGCCCCACCGAGCTGCTCGGCGAGGGCTGACCTTACCGCCTCGCGCCCGGACCGTCCCCGTCGGCGCCGCCAAGGCCCGAGCGCAGTTCCGGCCCAGGTGAGACGACCGCAACGGCCCGTGTTACCGAACCGTGGCTCTTGCGTGGGCGCGGTGTGGGGGAGCGGTGGAGGGGGCCTCCGTACGTTGCGTCCTGTCAGGTCGAACGGCCAGACCGGCCGACCGGCCCGAACCCATCGCAACGAAGAAGGACACGAAGACATGAGCACCACCCCCGCCCCCCGCCGCAGCCGCCGGATCCTCGCCCCGCTCGCCACCCTCGTGGTCGCCGGCGCCATCGCCGTGGGCTCGGGTGCCAGCTTCACCTCGGCCAGCACCAACCCGGCCAACGTCTACGCAACCGGCACACTCACCCAGAGCAACTCCAAGGCCAACGCCGCCATCTTCAACCTCACCAACATGAAGCCCGGCGACACGCTCAACGGCGACGTCACCATCACCAACACCGGCACGCTCCCCTCGGTCTTCTCCCTCGCTGAGACCGGCGCTTCCAACGGCTTCGTGACCCCCGCCAACCTCAAGATGACCGTCACCAACACGGCCACCGGCGCCGAGGTCTTCACCGGCACGTTCGGCACGCTCGGCACCAAGAACCTCGGCACCTTCGCCGCCGGCGAGGCCCGCACCTACCGCTTCTCGGTCGTCCTCGACATCAACGCCACCAACGCCGAGCAGGGCAAGACGGCCACCGCCACCTACGAGTGGAACGGCGCCCAGACGGCCGCCACCACCACCAACCAGGGTGCTGCCACCCCGGCACTGGACACCAAGGGCAACTGAGCCCTGAGCGCTGGTCCCACGGTTCCGCCGCCGTGGTGACCGCACGTCGGGGGGCTGCCGTTGCGGCAGCCCCCCGACACCATTTTCCACCGCATCCGCTTCCGCTCCACCCACACGCCGCACTGATCCCGAGGGCCACCGTGACCGCCACGATCGACCAGCACCGCCCCACCGCCGCCGAGCCGGCCCGTCAGGGCCCCGAGCAGGCGACGGGCGACACGGGCACCGCCGCCGCCGACCGGCCCACCCGCCTCGGTCGCCTCACCCGGGCCCGCCGCCTCGTCGGCCGCCTCGCCGCCGCTGTCGCCTGGGTCGTCGTGATCGCCGGCGGGCTGGTCCTGCTGGTCCCGGCGCTGCTCGGCCTCGACCGCTACGTGATCGTCGGCTCCTCGATGACCGGCGCCTTCGACCGGGGCAGCATCGTCTTCTCCGAGGACGTCCCCGTCGCCGAGCTCGAGGTCGGCGACATCATCACCTACCGGCCCCCGGCCTCCAGCGGCGTGACCCAGCTCGTCACCCACCGCATCGTCGAGGCCGAGTTGGCGGAGGACGGCTCCGGCGTCCGGCTCTTCCGCACCAAGGGCGATGCCAACGAGAGCATCGACCCGTGGACCTTCTCGCTCGCCGACGCCCGCCAGAACCGGGTCGTCCACTCGCTGCCCCACGTCGGCACCGTGCTCACCTTCCTCGCCGACCCGTCGCACCGCATGGTGCTGCTCGGCATCCCGGCCGGCCTCGTCGCCCTCGCCGCCCTGCGGGAGCTGGTCGCCGCCGTGCGCACCCCGGCCGCCGCCGACGAGACCGACACCGCCAGCACCGACGCCACCGACGCCGTCCTCGACCTCCGCGACGCCCCCACCGCCCCGTCCGCAGCCTCCGCCGGCGCCTCCGCCTGATGGCGCTGCTGCTCCGCCGCCCGTGGGCCCTGGCCCTGGCCGCCCTCGTGGCGCTGACCTTCGCGCCCGGTGCCTTCAGCTCGGCCGCGTTCACCTCGGCGTCGCGCTCGGCCGGCTCGGTCACCGCCGCCGCCGACTGGACGCCGCCCACCGTCGCCCTGGCCTCGCCAGGCGACGCCATCCGCGGCACGGTCAACCTCACCGCCACGGCATCGGACGCCGAGACCGGCGTCGCCAGCGTGGTCATCGCCTGGGCGCCCGAGGACTCGACCACTTGGACCACGATCTGCACCCGCACGGCGGCGCCCTACACCTGCCCCTTCGCCACCGCCGGGCTGCCCGAGGCGGCCATCGACCTCCGCGCCGTGGCCACCGACCGCAGCGGGTACGCGACGACCGCCCTCGTCGAGAGCGTGCTCGTCGACAACGTCGCCCCCACGGGCTCGCTCGTCGACCCCGGCACCACCCTGCGGGGCTCGGTCACCGTGGCCGCCACCGTCGCCGACGCCGGGTCGGGCGTCGCCACGGTCACCATCCAGCGGGCCCCGGCCGGGACCACCACCTGGACCACGATCTGCACCCGCACGGCGTCGCCGTGGTCGTGCCGCTTCGACACGACCCAGGTGCCCGACGGCAGCTACGACCTGCGGGCCATCGTCACCGACGTGTCCGGCAACGTCACCACCACCGCCTCCCTGCGGCGCAGCGTCGACAACACCGTCTCCTCGATCTCCATCGAGGACCCGGGCGAGCCGCTGCGGGGCACCGTCACGCTGGTCTCGTACCCGGCGTCCACAGCCGGCGTCACCTCGGTGCGCATCCAGCGCCAACAGGCTGGCACCACCACCTGGGCCGACGTCTGCACCGCCACCGTCGCCCCGTACAGCTGCGCCTGGGACACGACCACGGTCGCCGCCGGCGGCTACTCGTTCCGAGCGATCCTGACCGACGGCTCGGGCAAGGTCACCACCTCTGCGGTGGTCGGCCCTCGCCAGGTCGACAACAGCCCGGTCCGGGGCGTCGACGTCCAGGCGGCCAACAGCGGCACCGCCGGGCGGCTGAGCGCCGGCGACCGGATCGTCCTCACCTACGCCCAGCAGATGCGCCTCACGTCGATCCTCGCTGGGTGGGACGGCACCGCCCGCCAGGTCGTGGTCCGGGTCCGTGACGGCGCCGCCCTGGGCCGGGGCCCCGCCGGCGACACCCTCGACGTGTTCACCACGAGCGCCTTCACCGCCCCGGTCCACCTCGGTTCGGTGCAGCTGAACGGCAACTACGTGTCGAACAACACCGCCGGCTTCCAGGCGACCATGACGCAGACGACGGTCACCGTCGCCGGGGTCGCGGCCACCCAGGTCACGCTGACGCTCGGCACCCAGGTGGTCGGCGGCGGCGGCCTCGTCCGCACCGTCACGGCGGCCGGGACGATGCTCTGGACCCCCTCGGCCACCGCGGTGAA
>DATAGR010000589.1:0-1929 GCA_036263575.1 Aquihabitans sp.
CAGCGTGTACAAGGAGTTCGACGACCTCGCCGACTTCGAGCGCGAGTTGACCGAGCTCACCCACTCTGCGCTCACCAAGGCCACCGAGCCCAAGCGCCACGGCGACCCGGGGCACGCGACCTGACCCAGGTCCTCGCCGCACCTCGGACCGCTCGCCGCCCCGACCGCTACCGGTCCCGCACGTAGCGGGCGAAGAGCACGCCGTCGGCCTCCCACAGGTGGGCGAGGACGAGCCCGGTGGGCACGGCCAGGGCCGGCCCGTGGGCGACTCGCGCGCTCTCGCCGCCCACCAGCGCCGGCGCCAGGGTGACGTCGAGCTCGTCGACCAGGTCCCCGGCGACGAGCTGGCCGTTGAGGGCCGGCCCGCCCTCGACCAGCACGGTCCGAGCTCCCCTCCGGCCGAGGTCGGCGAGGACCGCGGCGAGGTCGACGTCGCCGGGGCCACGGCGACGGTCGCCACGGCCCCCATCGTCTCCGTCGGCCGCCGTCGGCGTCACCAGCTCGGCTCGGTCCCCGAGGGCGGACCGCCGGTCGGCCGGGGCGTCGGGCACGGTGTAGACGAGCGGCGGCTCGGGCGCCTCGGTGAACATGGCGGCGGCGGGATCGAGGTCGAGGGTGCGGGTCACCAGGGCGAGGCGCGGGAACGGGGCCTGGCCCCGCTCGACGCGCTCGGCCTGCCGGCGGGCCGAGGTGCGGGGCGGGCCGTAGCCCTCGGCCCGCGCCGTGCCGGCGGCGACGAGGATGACGTCGGCGACGGCCCGGAGCGCCGAGAAGACGACCTTGTCCTCGGGACCGCCCAGCTCGCCCGACACGCCGTCGACCGCGGTGGCGCCGTCGGCGCTCACGACCATGTTCAGCAGCACCCACGGGCGGCCGGTGGGCGGCGGCCGGTGGGCGGCCACGTGGGCCTCGGCAGGGTCGATCGAGATCGGCTCGGGCAGCAGCTGGCGCACGCGGGCACGGTAGCGGTGGCCCTGGCACGATGGCCCCATGGCCGAGACCCGCACCGCCTTCCGCACCTGTCCCCTCTGCGAGGCCACGTGCGGCCTCGAGGTCTCCGTGGTCGACGACCGCGTCACGCGCATCCGCGGCGACCGCGACGACGTGTTCAGCCACGGCTTCATCTGCCCCAAGGGCTCCACGCTCCGCCAGCTCCACGAGGACCCCGACCGCCTGCGGGCACCGCTCGTGCGCCGGGACGGCGAGCTCGTCGAGGTGTCGTGGGAGGAGGCCTTCGCCGAGGTCGAGCGCCTGCTCCTCCCGGTGCTCGAGGCGCACGGCCGTGACGCCGTGGCGAGCTACGTCGGCAACCCGAACGCCCACAACCTCGCCGGCCTCCTGTACGGCAAGCCCCTGCTGAAGGCGCTGGGCTCGCGCAACGTCTACTCGGCCAGCACCGTCGACCAGCGTCCCAAGGAGCTGGCCAACGCCTGGCTCTACGGCGGTGCCCTCACGGTCGCGGTGCCCGACGTCGACCGCACCGACTACCTGCTGGTGCTCGGCGCCAACCCGTACGCCTCGAACGGCAGCCTCGCCACCGCGCCCGACTGGCCCGGGCGCATCGAGGCCATGCGGGCCCGGGGCGGCCGCCTCGTGGTGGTCGACCCCCGCCGCAGCCGCACCGCCGAGGAGGCCGACTGGCACCTGGCGGTGCGCCCGGGCTCCGACGCCCTGCTGCTGGCCGCGGTGGTGACCGCCCTCGCCGAGGCGGGCCGCATCGACCCCGGCGCGGCCGGTGCCTGGGTGCGCGGGCTCGACGCCGTGGTCGCCGCCCTGGCCCCGTTCACGCCCGAGGCGGTGGCTGCCGCCGTCGGCGTCGAGGCCACCGACATCCGCCGGCTCGCCACCGAGCTCGCCGACGCCCGCACCGCCGCGGTCTACGGCCGCATCGGCACCACCACCGTCGAGTTCGGCACCATCACCAGCTGG
>DATAGR010000590.1:0-6128 GCA_036263575.1 Aquihabitans sp.
GGCCCAACGGCGTGAGCCGAGCGTTACCGTGCACCTCGAGCCTCCTGGTGGGAGCGTGGGTCCTAGACAGCTCCACACTCGCCCAGGGGGCTCACGTCATCTCGGACCTCTGTCAACAAGGTCCGTGGTCACTACAACTAGGCGAAGGAACCTCGCCACCGGCCGGCGGACCAGCGCCACCGGGCGCCTGGCTCGTGCAGTGCCACCATTTAGACATCTTTCCGTTGATCTCGGTGATCGAACATGCGTACGATGAAGCGTCATGGACAGAGGACTGCGAGAAGCGATCGAGCGCCTGCTCGAGGTCGACGGCGACCAGCTCGACGACGCGTCGCTCCACGAACTGGTCGTGGTGGAGGCACGACTCGGCTCGCGCTTCGCCGCCGCGCGAGCGCGGCGCCTCTCCACGTGGGACGCCCGGTGCGTGTGGGCCAACGACCGATCGCGCTCCCCGGCCGCCCGCCTGGCCCGGGATGCCGGGTGCTCCCCTGCGACGGCCGGGCGTGACGTCCGCCGGGCCCGACGGCTGCGGACGATGCCGCTGACCCGGGCGGCGTTCGAGGCCGGCGAGCTGTCGGTGGACCACGTCGACATCCTGTGCGGCGCGAACCGTCCGCCGCTCGAGGCGCTGTTCGCACGCGACGAGGCGCTGCTCGTCTCGTACGCAAAGGAGCTCGGCTACGACGACCTCCAGCGGGTCGTCCGGCACTGGGAGAACTGCGGGGACGACGCCACCGCCGACGAACGGGCCGATCGCAGCCACGCCGAACGGCACCTCCGGGCCGCGCCGACGCTGCACGGCGACGTCGATGTGCAGGGCCGCATGGCGCCCATCGGGGGCGGGATCTTCACCGCCGAGCTCGAGCGGCTGGAGCGCGAGCTGTTCGAGGCCGACTGGGCCGGTGCACGGGCCTTCCACGGCGACGCCGTGCAGGTGAAGGACCTGGCGCGGACGTCGGCGCAGCGGCGTGCCGACGCCCTCGTCGAGATGGCGAGGCGCTCCGCCGCCATGCCGGCCGACGCCAAGCAGGGCCGGGTCCTGCTCACCGTGCTCGTCGACTACCGGACCTTCGTCGACCACGTGTGCGGCCTCGGGCCCGGCACCGACCAGCGCCTCGACCGACCGGCCACCGCACCGCCCTGGGCGCCACCTCGGTCCCGTGACGACGCCGACCGCCAACCGTTCGAGGACCGCGTCTGCGAGCTCTCGAACGGCACCGTCCTCACCCCCGCCCAGATCGCCTCCATCCTCGACCTCGCCGACGTCGAGCGCATCGTCTTCGGCCCAGCTCACGGGTCATCGACGTCGGGGTTCGTACGAGGTGCTTCACCGGGGCCGCCCGACGAGCCATCGAGGTCCGCGACCGCCACTGCACCTTCCCGGGCTGCCGAGAACCCGCCGAACGCTGCCACGTCGACCACGTCGTCGAGTACACCGACGGCGGCTTGACCGTGCAGGACAACGGTCGGTTGCTCTGCCCGACCCACAACCGGCAACGCCCCGACCGCACCAGCCCACCCGCTGAGGGCCCGTGATGCCGTAGGGGCGGCGACGATGCGGACCGAGGAGGGCGACGTTCAGGCCGACGCGGGCGGACACCCCTGCGGACCGCGGTCGGGGCGCTCCCGGCTCAGGGCTGGGCGAGCGCGCTCGAGACCTGGCCGACGAGGACGTCGAGGAGCGCGGGGTCGGCGCCGAAGGAGGCGAGCAGGCGGATGTCGCAGTCGGGGTGGCGGGCGGTGGCGTCGTCGACGATGGCGGGGAGGTCGTCGGTGAGGTGGCGGCCCGGGTGCAGGAAGTACGGCACCACGAGGACGGTGCGGGCGTCGCGGGCGGCGGCGTCGATGGCGTCCGGGATCGAGGGCTCGGCCAGCTCCAGGAACGCGGGGCTGGCGGGGCGGCCGAGGGCGGCGGCCAGGGCATCGACCACCTCGCGGTGGGCCGCGTTGGCCGGCTCGGCCCGGCTGCCGTGGGCGGCGATCACGATCGCAGTCCGGTCGGCGCTCGCTTCGGTGGACACGACTGGAGGGTACCGAGCCCGGCGTTCGATCAGCCGACTCGATCAACAGGGAGGCACGGTCCACGGCTCCCGTGGCAGGCGGGCGGGGTCGAAGCGGGCCAGCAGCGTGGAGGTGGTGGCCGGTTCGCCGGGCTCGGCGAGGCCGAGGCTGGCGGCGAGCAGGGAGCGGACCTCGTCGGGCGGGTGGCCGGCGGCGGCCTGGTCGGCGAGGGTCACGGCGCCGTCGCGCTTGGCCAGCCGCTGGCCGGTGGGCCCGAGCACCAGCGGGACGTGGGCGTAGCGCACGGGCGGCAGGCCGAGCAGGGCGGACAGGTGGCGCTGGCGAGGGGCCGACGCGGCCAGGTCGTCGCCCCGCACCACCTGCTCCACGCCCTGGGCGGCGTCGTCGACCACGACGGCGAGGTTGTAGGCCGGCACGCCGTCGTTGCGGCGCAGCACCACGTCGTCCACCAGCGCGGTGACCGGGCCGAGGAGGTCGTCGTCGACCGTCCGCGCGGTCCCCGGGCCGCGGAGGCGCAACGCCGGCGGCCGGCCCGCCCGCTCGCGCTCGGCCCGCTCGGCGGCGGTGAGCTCCCGGCACGTCCCGGGGTAGGCGCCGTCCGGTCCCGGTACCACGTGCGGCGCCGACGCCGCCTCGCGGATCTCCCGGCGGGTGCAGTAGCAGGAGTACGTGCGGCCCGCGGCGTCGAGGGTGGCGATGGCGGCCTCGTAGCGGTCGAAGCGCTCGCTCTGGCGGACGACCTGGCCGTCCCAGTCGAGGCCGAGGGCGGCGAGGTCGGCCAGCTGGCTGCGCTCGTGTCGGGCGCTGGCCTGGCTGCGGTCCAGGTCCTCCATGCGAAGGAGGAACCAGCTCCCGGCGGACCGGGCGAACAGCCAGGCGAGGAGGGCGGTGCGGAGGTTGCCGAGGTGCAGATCGCCCGTGGGGCTCGGGGCGAACCGTCCGGAGGCCATGCCCCCCAGCATGGCGCCGAGGCGACCTCGCCGGTCGGCCGTACGAACGGGTGATCGCGGCCCTACCCTCACACCATGTCAGCGCCGCCCGACGCCGAACCGCTCCGCTTCGGCACGGCCGCCGGGCGGTGGGCCCTGGTGGGCACCGTCCTGGGCTCGGGCATGACCATGCTCGACGGCACGGTGGTCAACATCGCCCTCCCCCGGCTCGGCGAGGACCTCGACGCCGACTTCGCCGGCCTCCAGTGGGTGGTCAACGGCTACACGCTGGCGCTGGCATCGCTGATCCTCCTGGGCGGCTCGCTCGGCGACCGCCTCGGGCGCCGGCGGATCTTCAACATCGGCGTGGTGTGGTTCACCATCGCCTCGCTGCTCTGCGCCATCGCCCCCACGGTGGGCATGCTCGTGGCCGCTCGGGTCCTGCAGGGCATCGGCGGGGCCCTGCTGGTCCCCGGGAGCCTGGCCATGCTGCAGGCGTCGTTCCACCCCGACGACCGGGCCCGGGCGATCGGTGCGTGGTCGGGGCTCGGTGGCGTCACCGCCGCCATCGGCCCCTTCCTCGGCGGCTGGCTGGTCGACGCCGCCTCCTGGCGGTGGATCTTCCTGCTCAACATCCCGCTCGGCGCCCTGGTGCTCTACATCTCCGTCGTCCACATCCCCGAGACGCGCGACCCCACGGTGACGGGCCGGCTCGACCTGGCCGGCGCCGTGCTGGGCGCCGCCGGGCTGGCGGCGATCACCTACGGGTTCATCGAGCGCAGCTTCGCCGTGGGCGGGGTCGGCGCCGCCCTGCTCGTGGCCTTCGTGATCGCGGAGCAGCGGGTCGCGCACCCGATGCTCTCGCTGTCGATCTTCCGGTCCCGGCAGTTCAGCGCGGCCAGCGCCGTCACGTTCGTGATCTACGGCGGCCTGGGCATGGCCCTGTTCCTGGTCGGACTCGTGCTCCAGGAGGCCATGGGCTACTCGCCGCTCGAGGCCGGCATCGCCACGCTGCCGATCACGGTGATGATGCTGGCCTTCTCGGCGCGAGCGGGCGGCCTGGCCCGCCGCATCGGTCCCCGCCTGCCGATGACCGTCGGCCCGCTCGTGATGGCCGTCGGCCTCGCGCTCATGGTGCGCATCGAGCCCGGCGCCGGCTACGTCGATGCGGTGCTCCCCGCCCTCGTCGTGTTCTCGGCCGGCCTCACCCTGACCGTGGCCCCGCTCACCGCCACCGCGTTGGCGGCCGCCGACGCCCGCCACTCCGGCCTGGCCTCGGGCGTGAACAACGCCGTCGCCCGCACCGGCCAGCTGCTGGCCGTCGCCCTCATCCCGATCGTCGCCGGGTTCGAGGCCGAGGCCGCCGTGGCCGCCGGGCCGCTGGTCGACGGCTTCCACCGCGTCGCCCTGGTGGCCGCGGCCGCCGTCGCCGCCGGTGGGCTGCTCTCCTGGGCGTTCATCCGCTCCGACGTGCTGGAGGCGCCGGCGACGGAGGAGGGCGCGCTCACCGGCGCCACCCCGGGCAAGCCGACGTACCACTGCGGCACCACCGGCCCGCCCCTCGCCCCCGACGAGACGCCCGTCGGCACGCGCTCAGGCTGACCCTCGGTACCGTCGACCCCGTGCGCGACGCACCGCCATCTGAGGACCACCTGCCACGCCGGGCGCGCCTCGAGCGCATCCTGCGCCGCGACGGCAGCCGGTGCGTGTGGTGCGGGCGCGACCTGGGCGACGGCCTGGTCGCGGCCACGACCGAGCACGTGGTGCCCCGCATCAAGGGCGGGCCGTCGTGGATCGAGAACGAGGTGGCTGCGTGCCGGCGCTGCAACGGCGAGCGGGGCCACCGGACGCCCGCAGAGTGGCTCGACGAGTGCGAGCGCCGCGGGTGGGACCCGAGCCCGCAGCTGATCGTGGCCAGCCTGGGCCGGCTCGCCGGGGCGATCGAGCGACGGGGCGGCCAGCGGCGGGCCCGGCCCTACGTCGCCAGCCAGCTCCGCCGGCTGGACCGCCGCTCGCCGTACCGCGAGGTCAGGCGATGACGCCCCGCTGGCGGTAGTCGGCCAGCAGCGCGTCGTCGCACCCAAGCTCCTCGGCCAGGACGGCGTCGGTGTGCTCGCCGAGCCACGGCACGCGCACCTCGGGGCCCTCGGCCACGTCGCCGAGCTTGATGGGGTTGCCGGGCACGAGCACGGGCTGCTCCACGCCGTCGGTGCGGGGCACCTCGACCAGCATGTTGCGGGCGGCGACGTGCTCGTCGACCACCACCTCGTCGTCGGCGTAGCACGGGCCGGCGGCGACGCCGATGGCGGCCAGCTCGTCGCAGGCGGCGACCTTGGTCCGGGTGGAGGCCCAACCCTCGATGGCGGGGCGGAGCACGTCGTCGAGGTGGTCGACCCAGCCCTGGCGGTCGGCGAAGCGGGGGTCGGTGGCCCACTCGGGGTGCCCGATGGCCTCGACCAGCTTGGCGAACTGCGCCTCCCGCCCGACCTGGACGATGAACCACCCGTCCGACGCCCGGAAGCCGTGCATGATCAGCGGCCCGAGCTCGCCGTTGCGCAGGCCCATCGACCAGAAGTTCGGCACCAGGTCGGTGATGGCGATCATGGCGTCGAGCATGGCGACGTCCACTCGTTGGCCCCGGCCGGTGGCGTCGCGGTGGCGGAGGGCGGCGAGCACGCCGACGGTGGCGAAGAGGGCCGAGCCGATGTCGCCGAGGCCGCCCATGGGCGCCACCACCGGCGGGTCGTCGCCCTGGCGCTTGAACTCGTAGATGCCCGACATGGCCTCGGCGATCGGGGCGTACGCCGGCCAGCGGTCGTACGGGGAGCCGGTCGAGCCGAAGCCGTTGACCGAGAGGTAGATCGTGCGGGGCGCGACCTCGGCGACGGCGTCGTAGCCGAGGCCGAGCCGATCGAGGGCGCCGGCCTTGGAGTTCTCGGCGATCACGTCGAAGCGCGCCGCCAGGTCGAGCACGAGCTGGCGGCCCTCGGGCTGCTTCAGGTCGATGCAGATCGAGCGCTTGTTGAGGTTGTTCCGCAGGAAGGTGGCGCCCACCGACCGGCCGTCGGGGTCGGCCATGGCCGGCACGGAACCCCGCCCCGAGTCGCCGCCCCGGGGGTGCTCGACCTTCACCACGTCGGCGCCGAGGCGGGCGAGGAGCTGGGTGGCCCACGGCAG
>DATAGR010000591.1:0-2592 GCA_036263575.1 Aquihabitans sp.
GGAAGGTGCCGAAGAGGTCGCGCAGGTAGGCCGGGACGGTCGCGAAACCGCCGCCGTAGAAGCTGATGATGATCGCCGCCGTGAGCACGAAGATCCAGGTGGCGGAGCTGCCCAGGGTGGCCAGCACGACGTAGAGGACGATGCCGACGCCGAGGTAGACCATGTAGATCGGCTTGCGCCCGATGTAGTCCGAGGTCGAGGACCAGACGAACCGGCCGGCCATGTTGAACAGCGACAGGACGCCGACGAAGCCGGCGGCCGCGGAGGCCGCGACCAGGGACCCGTCACCGGTGCGGAAGAAGTCCTGGATCATCGGGGCGGCCTGCTCCAGGATGCCGATCCCCGCGGTCACGTTGCAGAAGAGCACGATCCACAGCAGCCAGAACTGCGGCGTCCTGATCGCGTTGTTCGCCGACACGTTCTCCGTCGTGACGAGAGCCTTCTTCTTAACCGACGACGGGTCGAAGCCCTGCGGCTTCCAGTCCGCGGCAGGCACCCGGACGAGGAAGGCGCCGAACATCATGAACAACAGGTACAGCACCGCCAGGGTGAGGAACAGCTTGGCGACGGCGTCGCCGCTGGCCACCGACGTCGTGTCGGTGGGCACGTAGTCGGGGTCGTAGAAGCCCATCAGCTGCCGGGACAGCGGCGAGGCGATGAGCGCGCCGCCGCCGAAGCCCATGATCGCCATGCCGGTGGCCAGCCCGGGGCGGTCGGGGACCCACTTGATCAGCGTCGAGACCGGCGAGATGTAACCGATGCCCAGCCCGATGCCGCCGAGCACGCCGTAGCCGAGGTAGAGCAGCCACAGCTGCTCGGTGGCGATGCCCAGGGCGCCGACGAGGAAGCCGGACACCCAGAAGACGGCGGACGTGAACATCGCCGCCCGCGGGCCGTTGCGGTCCACCCAGGTGCCGAACAGGGCCGCCGACAGCCCGAGCATCACGATGGCGATCGAGAAGATGATCCCGATGGCGGTCAGGCTCGTGTCGAAGTGCTCGACCAGCGCGGTCTTGTAGACGCTGGTCGCGTACGCCTGACCGATGCACAGGTGCACCGCCAGCGCCGCCGGCGGGATGAGCCAGCGGTTGAAGCCCGGTCGCGCGACGATGCGCTCGCGCGCCAGGAAGCTCGGCAGTGCCACGGGTGACCTCCACTGCGGTCGGACGACGGACGACCGGTCGCGGGCGACCGGGTCGCCTGCGGCACAGCGGTCCGGACGCTACGACGCCGTACCGGATCCCGCGCGTCGAAGCCCGGATCGAGGGAGTGGGCGGCCCGCCCTAGGCTCCCGGCATGGCCTACGAGGTGAAGGGCGTCGTCGCCCGCAGCAAGGGTGCTCCGGTCAGCATCGAGACCATCGTGGTGCCCGACCCGGGACCGGGGGAGGCGGTCGTCGACGTGCAGGCCTGCGGGGTCTGCCACACCGACCTGCACTACCGCGAGGGCGGCATCAACGACGACTTCCCGTTCCTGCTCGGGCACGAGGCGGCCGGCGTGGTGTCCGCGGTCGGCGAGGGCGTGACCGACGTGGCGGTCGGCGACTACGTGATCCTCAACTGGCGGGCCGTCTGCGGGCAGTGCCGTGCCTGCCGCAAGGGCAAGCCCTGGTACTGCTTCGCCACCCACAACGCCACGCAGAAGATGACCCTCGCCGACGGCACCGAGCTGTCCCCGGCGCTGGGCATCGGCGCGTTCGTCGAGAAGACGCTGGTGCACGCCGGCCAGTGCACGAAGGTCGACCCGGCGGCCCCCCCGACCGCGGCGGGCCTGCTCGGCTGCGGCGTGATGGCCGGGGTCGGCGCCGCGATCAACACCGGGGGCGTCACCCGGGGCGACTCGGTGGCGGTGTTCGGCTGCGGCGGGGTGGGCGACGCCGCGATCGCCGGCTCGAAGCTGGCGGGGGCGCACACGATCATCGCCGTCGACATCGACGACCGGAAGCTCGAGTGGGCGCGGGGCATGGGCGCCACCCACACGGTGAACTCCGCCCAGAGCGACCCGGTCGAGGCGATCAGGGCGCTCACCGGGGGCTTCGGCGTCGACGTCGCCATCGAGGCGGTCGGCAACCCCGCCGTCTACCGCCAGGCGTTCGACGCCCGCGACCTCGCCGGCACGGTGGTGCTGGTCGGCGTCCCGAACCCGGCCATGACGATCGAGCTGCCGCTGATCGAGGTCTTCGGCCGGGGCGGGGCGCTGAAGTCGTCCTGGTACGGCGACTGCCTGCCCAGCCGCGACTTCCCGATGCTGATCGACCTGTACCTGCAGGGCCGGTTCGACCTCGACGCCTTCGTGTCCGAGACGATCGCCCTGGACGGCGTCGAGGAGGCGTTCGAGAAGATGCACCGCGGCGAGGTGCTGCGCAGCGTGGTGACGTTCTGATGGCCCGCATCGACAAGGTGGTCGTCCCCGGCGTCTTCTCCCTCGACGGCGAGGACTTCGACGTCGAGAACAACGTCTGGCTCGTCGGCGACGACGACGAGGTGCTGGTGGTCGACGCGCCGCACGACGCCGCACCGATCGTCGAGGCGATCGGGGGGCGCCGGGTGACGGCGATCGTGCTCACCCACGGGCACAACGACCACATCACCG
>DATAGR010000592.1:0-2142 GCA_036263575.1 Aquihabitans sp.
CCAGCGTCGCCCCCGACGCGGACGGCGTGGTGCACAACGTCAACGCCGACACGGCCGCCGCGGCGCTCGCGGCGGCGCTGGGCGCGGTGAAGCTGGTGGTGCTGACCGACGTCGAGGGTCTCTACGCCGACTGGCCCGACCGCGGATCCCTCGTGCAGCAGATCGACGCGCGCGAGCTGGCCGAGATCCTGCCCTCCCTGGACGCCGGGATGATCCCGAAGATGGCCGCGTGCCTGCGCGCCGTGGAGGGCGGTGTCCGCCGGGCGACGGTCGTCGACGGCCGCACGCCGCACGCGCTGCTGCTGGAGATGTTCACCACCGAGGGCACCGGGACGATGGTCGTCCCGGCCCGGACCGCGGAGGAGGGGCCGGCATGACGAGAGGTACCGAGGAGCTGGCCCGCCGCTGGTCCACGGTCATGATGGCCAACTACCGGACACCCCCGGTCGCGCTGGCGCACGGCTCGGGGGCGACGGTCACCGACGTGGACGGGCGCCGCTACACCGACCTGCTGGGCGGCATCGCGACGACGATCCTCGGCCACGCCCACCCTCGGGTCGTGGAGGCGATCACCGGGCAGGCCCAGCGGCTGGGGCACGTCTCGAACCTGGCCATGCACGAGCCCGGGCTGCTGCTGGCCGAGCGGCTGCTCGAGCTGGCCGGCCGGCCCGGGCGGGTGTTCTTCTGCAACTCTGGCGCCGAGGCCAACGAGGCGGCGTTCAAGATCAGCCGGCTGACCGGCCGCCCCGAGGTGGTCACGGCCGAGGGCTCCTTCCACGGCCGGACGATGGGCGCGCTGGCGCTCACCGGCCAGCCCGGAAAGGCCGACGCCTTCGCGCCGCTCCCCGGTGGCGTGCGGCACGTGCCGTACGGCGACGCCGGCGCGCTCGCCGCGGCCGTCGGCGACCGGACCGCGATGGTCCTGCTCGAGCCGGTGCTCGGCGAGGGCGGCGTCGTCCCGGCACCGCCGGGCTACCTGGCGGCAGCGGCGTCGGAGGCCTCGGCCGCCGGCGCGCTGCTCGCCCTCGACGAGGTGCAGACCGGGGTGGGCCGGACCGGGCACTGGTTCGCCCACCAGGCCGACGGGCTCCAACCCGACGTCATCACCGTCGCCAAGGCGCTCGGTGGCGGGCTGCCCATGGGCGCTCTGCTCGCCTTCGGGGAGGCCGCCGACCTGATGACCGCGGGCGCGCACGGGTCTACCTTCGGCGGCAACCCCATCGCGGCCGCCGCGGCGCTCGCCGTGCTCGACACCATCCGCGACGAGGGGCTCCTGGAGCGGGCCAAGGAGCTCGAGCACCGCTTCACCTCCGGCATCGAAGGGCTCGGCCACACCGGCATCGCCGGGGTGCGGGGGAGGGGCGCGCTGCTGGGCGTCGTCCTGACCGCCGATGTCGCCCCCGCCCTGGAAGGGCAGCTGCGCGCCGCCGGCTTCCTGACCAACGCCGTGGCACCCGGCGTGCTGCGGCTCGCCCCGCCGCTCGTCCTGACCGACGCTGAGGTCGACGCCTTCGTCGCCGCGCTGCCCGCCGCCCTCGACACCAGCCTGGAGACCGCCCCGTGATCCGCCACTTCCTGAAGGATGACGATCTCAGCCCCGCGGAGCAGGCCGAGGTGCTGGCGCTGGCCGCGTCGCTGAAGGCGACCCGGCACTCCGCCGACGCCCCGCTGCCCCTGGCCACGCCGGGAGGCCCGCGCGCGGTGGCCGTGCTGTTCGACAAGCCCTCCACCCGCACGCGGGTGTCCTTCTCCATCGGCGTGGCGGAGCTGGGCGGCTACCCGCTGGTCATCGACGCCGCCGGCAGCCAACTGGGCCGGGGCGAGCCGATCGAGGACACCACCCGCGTGCTCGACCGCCAGACCGCCGCGATCGTCTGGCGGACGTTCGGGCAGGACCGCATCGAGGCCATGGCGTCGGTGAGCCGGGTGCCCGTGGTGAACGCGCTGACCGACGAGTACCACCCGTGCCAGATCCTCGCCGACCTCCAGACGGTCGCCGAGCGGAAGGGCACCCTCGCCGGGCGGGTGCTGACCTACCTGGGCGACGGCGCGAACAACATGGCGCACTCCTACCTGCTGGGGGGCGCCACGGCCGGCATGCACGTCCGCATCGGGTCGCCGGAGGGCTACCGGCCGGCGCCG
>DATAGR010000593.1:0-3719 GCA_036263575.1 Aquihabitans sp.
CCCGCCGGAGCGCCCCGTCGCCCCCCGCTCAGCCCGATGCGCCGCACCGGCGAGGGTTGGCGTCGATTCGACGTCGAATCGACGCCAATCGCGAACCGGGCGCTGACCTGGGGATCCCGGGCGGAGCACTCTGGGGCGAGTGCTCTGAGCGGGATGGCGGAAACCTGTCGCTGCGGTCGAATCGCCCCAGCGCCCCGCGGCCGGGGGCGGCGGCGATTCCGGCACCCGGGCGAACCACCCCGAACCGGGTCAGCCCGGCGTGTCCGCCACCTGCCCCTCGCGCACGCGCACCGCCTCGAGGAACCGGTGCACGGCGCTCGCGGTGAAGATGGTGCGGGGCGAGTCGAACACCTCGAAGGCGTGCTGCGCCCCGGGGAGCTCGGCATAGGCGACCGGCTGCTTGCTCTCGGCCCGGAGCATGGCGACGAACGCCCGGGCCTGCTCGACCGGCACCAGCGTGTCGTTGGCGCCGTGGATCACGAAGAACGGCGGCGCGTGCGGCCCGACCCAGCTCATGGTGGAGGCCTGCTCCCACCGCTCCCGGTCGTCGGCGAGCTTCGTCTTCATGACGAGGCGGGCGAGCATGTCCTCCATGCTCGCCAGGCCGGTCTGGTCTCGGTTGGTCCAGTCGTAGACGCCGTAGAAGGGCACGGCGGCGGCGACCGAGGTGTCGGCCTCCTCGAACCCGGGCTGGAACGCCGGTTCGTTGGGGCTGAGCGCGGCCAACGACGACAGGTGCCCGCCCGCCGAGCCACCGGTGATGCAGACGAAGCCGGGGTCGCCGCCGTGGTCGGCGATGTTGGCCTTCACCCAGGCGAGCGCCCGCTTCACGTCGACGATGTGGTCCGGCCAGGTGGCGCGCGGGCTGAGCCGGTAGTTGATGGCCACGCACACCCAGCCCCGATCGGCGAGGTGGGCCATGAGCGGCATCGCCTGCTGCTCCTTGTTGCCGATCACCCACCCGCCGCCGTGCACCTGGACGAGGACGGGGGCGCCGGCGTCGAGCGGCAGGTCCGGCCGCTTCCAGATGTCGAGCTGGTTGCGCCGGCCCGCCTCGCCGTAGCTCAGGCTCGGCCCGGTCACGTAGGCGCGCCGCCAGTTGCGCAGCGGGCCCTGGACGATCCGGCGGCGGGTCAGCTGCACCTCCTCACGGGGGGCCATGGGCTCGTCGCCGGCGTCGAGCTCGTCGCCCAAGCCCTTGCGCAGCGCCTCGTCGAACACCTCACCGGCCTGGATCGACTCCCGCCAGATCTTCACCAGGGACGTCCACGACGCCGCCGACAGCCCGAGGCCGAGCCAGCCCGCAGACGTGCGGAGGGCGCCCCGGCGCACGAACCCGGCGGTGGCGAGGGCCTGCCAGCCGATGACGTGCAGGGGGAGCTCGGAGGTCAGCCACCCGCCCATGAAGCCGTAGGTGCCGAGCCGGCCCCCGCGCCCGACCGGCTTCCGGGCGTTGGCGGTGTTGGCCGCACCGACCGCCGCGGCGGCGAGGAACCGCCGTCCGGTGCGGGTCAGGTCGTCGGAGGGGGTGGATCGACGGGTCATGGGCGCATTCTGTTCGCTCGCCCCTCCCCCACGCCCATGCGCCCGTCCACCCGTGCGCCGACGGCTCTACTCGACCAGTCGGAGCCCGTTGGGCGCGATCGACGCCGCCGGGTGGGCCAGGTCGACGGTGAACTCGGTGCGGTGCGCGGGGAAGACGTACTCGCCGATCAGCACGGCTCGCCCGGCCACGTCGCTCGTGACCCGCTCGCACAGCAGCACCGGCGAGCCGACCGGCACGTGGAGGAGCTCGGCGTCGGCGGCCCCGGCGGCGTCGGCGCCGATCGACTGCACGGCGCCGCCCAGCTCCACGGGCAGCAGCTCGTAGAACGACTGCTGCTCGACTTGGCTCCGGCTCAGGTCGGCCCCGAGCTCCTCGGGGCACCAGACCGTGACGCGGGCGAACGGCTCCCCGTCGGCCAGGTTCACCCGACGGACCTTCAGCACCTTCTCCACCCCGAGCACGGCGCGCACCCGGGCCGGCGCCCGCACGAACGCGAAGTCGAGGATCCGGCGCTCGGACCGGCGCCCCTCAGCCTCGAGCTGGTCCTCGATCGTGGCCAGGCGGGCCAGCGGCTGGCGCACCGGCTCGTCGGCGACGAACCAGCCGAACCCCTGGCGGGCGTCGACCAGCCCGTCGGTCCGCAGCGCCTCGAGGGCCTTGCGGATCGTGACACGAGATGCGCTGTAGGTTGCCGACAGCTCGGCCTCGGACGGCAGGAGCCGCCCGGCGGTGAACTCACCGCCCTCCACCCGGCGGCGGAGGTCGGCGGCGATGTCGCGGTAGCGGATCGTGCGCACTTGTCTCATAGTTGTATGCTTCGGTGGTCGGTGCAAGCGCACCGGCCGCCAGGATCCCCGACCGACCTGCGAGGTGCCCCATGGCCGTGACCGCAACCACCCCCACCGAGCTCGTCGAGGGCGTGTACGCGAAGCTCGCCGAGCGGGTCGAGACCGGGCGCCGGCGGCTGGGCCGGCCGCTCACCCTCACCGAGAAGATCCTCGTGAACCACCTGCGCGACCCCGAGGGCGGCGGGCTCGAGCGAGGGGTCAGCTACACCGACTTCGACCCCGATCGCATCGCCATGCAGGACGCCACCGCCCAGATGGCGCTGCTGCAGTTCATGACCGCCGGCCTGCCCGAGGTCGCCACCCCCACCACCGTCCACTGCGACCACCTGATCCAGGCCAAGGTCGGGGCCAAGATCGACCTCGGCGTGGCCGTCGACACCAACGCGGAGGTGTACGACTTCCTCGAGAGCGTGTCGGCCAAGTACGGCATCGGCTTCTGGAAGCCCGGCTCGGGCATCATCCACCAGGTCGTGCTGGAGCAGTACGCGTTCCCCGGCGGGATGATGATCGGCACCGACAGCCACACGCCCAACGCCGGCGGCCTCGGCATGGTCGCCATCGGCGTCGGCGGCGCCGACGCCGTTGACGTCATGACCGGCTACCCGTTCAACGTGCGCTTCCCGAAGGTCATCGGCGTGCGCCTCACCGGCCGGCTCTCGGGCTGGAGCTCGGCCAAGGACGTCATCCTCGAGGTGGCGCGCATCCTCACCGTCAAGGGCGGCACCGGCGCCATCGTCGAGTACTTCGGGCCCGGCGCCGAGACGATCTCGTGCACCGGCAAGGCCACCATCTGCAACATGGGCGCCGAGATCGGCGCCACCACCTCGGTCTTCGCCTACGACGACACCATGGACGCCTACCTCCGGGCCACCCGGCGCGAGGGCATCGCCGACGCCGCCCTGGCCGCCCGCGACGACCTCCGCCCCGACCCTGAGGTCTACGACGACCCCGCCACCTACTACGACGAGGTCATCGAGATCGACCTCGACGCCCTGGCCCCGCTCATCAACGGCCCCCACTCCCCCGACTACGCCCACAAGGTGTCGGAGATCGGCGCCACGGCCACCGACAAGGACTGGCCGCTCGAGATCTCCGCCGCCCTCATCGGGTCGTGCACCAACTCGTCCTACGAGGACATCACCCGGGCCGCGTCCATCGCCCGGCAGGCCTCGGCCAAGGGGCTCACGGCCAAGACGAAGCTCCTCATCACGCCGGGCTCCGAGCAGGTGCGAGCCACCATCGAGCGCGACGGCCTGCTGGCCGACCTCGAGGCCATCGGCGGCGAGGTGCTCGCGAACGCCTGCGGCCCGTGCATCGGCCAGTGG
>DATAGR010000594.1:0-7080 GCA_036263575.1 Aquihabitans sp.
GGCTCCAGCGCCGGGATGATCCCCTCGGTTCGGGTCAGCAGCTGGAACGCGGCGACCACCTCGTCGTCGGTGACCGACGGGTACTCGGCCCGCCCGGTCTCGGCCAGGTGGGCGTGCTCGGGACCGACGCCGGGGTAGTCGAGCCCCGCCGAGATCGACTGGGCCTCCTCCACCTGCCCCCACTCGTCCTGCTTGAGGTAGGAGGCCATGCCGTGGACGACGCCGGGCACGCCGCCGCCGACCGCGGCGCCACCCGCCGGCTCCACGCCGACCAGGCGGGCGGACGTGTCGGCGAAGCCGGAGAAGATGCCTGCCGCGTTGGAGCCGCCGCCCACGCACGCCACCACGACGTCGGGGTCGGCGCCGCCGAGGAGGCGGCGGGACTGCTCGCGCGCCTCGTCGCCCAGGACCCGGTGGAGCTCGCGCACCATCCACGGGTACGGGTGCGGGCCCATCACCGAGCCGAGGCAGTAGTGCGACGTCTCGACGGTGGCCACCCAGTCGCGCATGGCCTCGTTGACCGCGTCCTTGAGCGTCCGGCTGCCCGACGACGCAGGCCGCACCTCGGCGCCCAGGAGCCGCATGCGGAAGACGTTGAGCTTCTGGCGCTCCATGTCGACCTCGCCCATGTACACGACGCAGTCGAAGCCCATGAGGGCGGCGGCGGTGGCGGTGGCCACGCCGTGCTGGCCGGCGCCGGTCTCGGCGACGAGGCGGCGCTTGCCCATGCGCTTTGTGAGCAGGGCCTGGCCCAGCACGTTGTTGATCTTGTGCGAGCCGGTGTGGTTCAGGTCCTCCCGCTTGAGGAGGAGGCGGACGCCCAGCTCCTCGGAGAGCCGGTGGCACTCGGTGAGCGGCGAAGGGCGCCCGGCGTAGTCGCGCAGCAGGCCGTCGAGCTCGGCGCGGAAGTCCGGGTCGGCCCAGGCGTCGCGGAACGCGGCGTCGAGCTCGATGCAGGCGGGCATGAGGGTCTCGGGGACGAACCGGCCGCCGAAGGGGCCGAAGCGGCCGCTCGGGTCGGGCTCGCCCATGACGGGGCGGTGGGGATCGGTGGTCGACATGGCTTCCTCGCAGGTGCGGGCGACGGGACGGGTGGCGGTGCGGCCCCGGCGCGTCGGCGCGGCGGGACCGGTCAGGCGGCGGTGGGCGCCGGGCGCCAGGACCGTCGGCCGTGGCGGGCGGCGCGCACGAACCACGCCAAGCGCGCGTAGCGGGCCCGGCGGGACCCGGCCCGGCGCAACGGCGCCCGGCGGCGCGGCGCGCTCATCGGGCGTCGTCCTTGGCGGGGTCGTCCTGCATCCAGTCGTACGGGGCGAACCGCTCGACGTGCTCGGCGGGCACGGCGGCGCGCGCCGCGTCGATGAACGCCTTCACCTTGCGGGCGTCCTTCTGGCCGGGCTCGCCGCGGTCGGCCTCGACGCCGCTGGCGACGTCGACCCCCCACGGGCCGACCTGGCCGATGGCCTCGGCCACGTTGTCGGGGGTGAGCCCGCCGGCCAGCACGATGCGCTGCTGGGCGGCGCGCCGCTCGGCGAGGGCCCAGTCGAACGTCTCACCCGAGCCGGGGCGGGGCGAGTCGAGCAGCACGGCGTCGGTGCCGAAGTCGCCGGCCCGATCCAGGGCGGGGTCGTCGGCCGAGAAGGCCTTGAAGACGACGGGGATGCGCGAGCGGACGAAGCGGGTGGCCTCGGCGGACTCGTGGCCGTGGAGCTGGGCGGCCCGGAGGCCCGAGGAGTTCACGATGTCGACCACCCGGGCCGGCGCCTCGTCACGGAAGACGCCGACGGTGAGGATCTCGGCCGGGAGCCGGCGCACGATGTCGCGGGCGATGGTCGGGGCGATCTGGCGCTTCGACGGCGCGAACACGAAGCCCACGGCGTCGGCGCCCATGGCCACCGCCAGGAGGGCGTCGTCCTCGCGGGTGATCCCGCAGATCTTCACGAACACGGCGCCAGGCTACGGCGTGGCGGTGCCGGCGCCCGGGAGCACCTTGCGGCGGGGGCTGCCCTCCTCCATCTGCTGGTAGCTCCAGCGGAGGAACCGGTAGGCGATCTGGGCCCACAGCAGGACCATGCCGCCGACCTGCAGGACGGCCGCCGCCGTCTGCTGGTCGGTGACGGCGTCGAACCCCTGGAAGACCCGGGGGGCCAGCTCGTAGGTGGAGTAGATCGGGAAGTCCGACCACGTCATGAAGAAGCCGGGCAGCACCGGCACGATCGACTGGCCGATCAGGTACGTGATGGCGGCACCGCCGGTGAGGCGGCGGACGCCGGGGTGCGGGCACTGGACCGGCAGCCACAGGGCGAACCCGGCGAAGACCCAGGCGGCGTCCATGACGAAGGCGCCGAACGGGGTGGCCACCAGCGGGTCGACCACGGCGGGGGCGTTCACCGCGAGGAGCGTGATGGCGGCGACGGGGACGGCGAAGATCGGCCGCGACATCTTCCGCAGCACGGCGAGGCGCCGCCCCCAGCCGATGGCGCGCACCGCGAGCGGCGCCGGCGTGGCGAAGAGCAGGAGCGGGGCGACGACCATCACCATGGTGATCTGGCGGGTCATCTGGGCGGTGGCCAGGTAGCCGGCGCCGAGCGAGGCGAGGGGCCAGTCCAGGACCGCCCACAGCCCGAGCACGCCGAAGAGCAGGGCGGCCGTGCGGCCCCGGCTCGTGCCCTCGACGGACGTGGCGATGCTCCCGGCGGGTGCCGCCACCGCGCCGTCGGCCGACCCCACGCCGGCGCGTGCGGCCACGAGCTCGTCGGTGTGGCGGCCCCGCAGCGCCCACCAGGCGGCCACCGCCGCGACGGCGGCGACGATGAGCATCGAGCCCAGGTAGGGCTGCGGGGTCCAGGTCCAGGTCTGGCGGGTGGACGAGCACCACCAGTTCACTTGTACTCACCCCGGTCGAGCCTCGGCAGGTCCTTCACCCAGTCCTGCTGGCGGACGCCGTACGGGTAGATGCGCCGGCCGCCGCCGTCGGCGGTGTACACCGTGACCTGCGCCGGGTGGCCGACCTCGTAGCTGCCGTCGGGCTCGGGCTCGCCCAGCACGACGGGGGCGCCCTTCACGGTCTTGATCGCCTCGGCGATGACCTCGTTGGTGGCGGTGAGGCCCACGAAGGCGGGGTCGATGTTGGCCAGGTAGGTCTTCATGACCTCGGGCGTGTCCCGGGCGGTGTCGACGCCGACGAAGAGCACGAGCGGCTTCGAGCCGGGCCCGCCGCCGATGCCCTCCTTGGCCCGGGCCAGGGTGTTGAGGTACACGGGGCACACGTCGGGGCAGTTCGTGTAGCCGAAGAACAGGAGGGTGAGGCGGCCCTCGGTGCGCTCCTCGAACGGGAACGGCTCGCCGTCGGTGTCGGTGAAGGTCACCGCCGGCTTGGGGAACGGCGGCTCGACCAGCGTCCCCGACCAGTCCGTCTCGCCGGTGCCCTCGACCCGCGACTCGTCGGGGGTGCTGCCCCGGCTGAGGCTGCAGCCCGCCACCGAGAGCCCGGCGGCCACGGTGGCACCTGCGGTCAGGAACCGACGGCGGGACCAGGGGGCGGGATCAGCTGGCATGGTCGTCGTGCTCCGTGTCGTCGGCGGAACCCTCGGCGGGCCCGCCCGGGGTGGTGCCGGGGGCGATGACCTCGGCGGTGACGGTGTGGGTCCCGGCCTCGGCGAAGGTGACCGTGACCTCGAAGGTGTCGCCCACCTCGAGCGGCGCCACCAGCCCCTCCAGCATGACGTGGAGGCCGCCGGGCGCGAACGTGACCTTCGACCGGGCCGGCAGGGCCAGCGACGCCACCTCGGTCATGGTGGCCCGGCCGGCATCGTCGACTTCGGAGCGGTGCACCGTGGCCGAGGCGGCCCGATCGGTCGCCACCGCCTCGAGGCGGTCGGCCCGCCCGGTGCCGTTGTCGACCACGAAGCGCAGGGCCGCCTGCTCCGGGTTCGCCGGCACCTCGACGGTGGCGGCCTCGACCCGCAGGGTGCCCTCCGCCTCGGCGGCGGGCGACGCGTCGCCGCACCCCGCCATGGCCACGGCGGCGAGCATGAGGGCGGCGACGGCGGTGCGGATCGGACGGGTCATGGGCGGGGGCACTCCGGGACCCAGTGTGGTCCGTGCCGGTGCCGATCACGTAGTCGAGCGGGGACCCGTCGAGGTTCCCCGGGCGCCTCAGCCGGCGTCGACGGCGGGCGTCGGGACGGCGCGGAGCGCGGCCACGCCGGCGGCCGGATCGCCGGCGGTGACGAGCGACTCCCCCACCAGCACGGCGTGGAAGCCGGCGTCGGCCAGCCGCGTCGCGTCGTCGACCCCACGCACCCCGGACTCCGCCACCCGCACGACCTCGGCCGGCATCTGCGGCGCCATGCGGACGGCACGGTCGGTGTCGACCTCGAACGTGACGAGGTCGCGCTGGTTCACGCCGACGAGCGTCGAGCCGACGGCGAGGGCCCGCTCCAGCTCGGCCTCGTCGTGGATCTCCACCAGGGCGTCGAGGCCCACCTCGGCGGCCAGCTCGGAGAACGCCCGCAGCTCGGCGTCGTCGAGCACGGCGGCGATGAGCAGGACGGCGTCGGCGCCCATCGCCCGGGCGTCGAGCACGTCGCGCTCGGACACGGTGAAGTCCTTGCGGAGGACCGGGAGGTGCACTGCGCCACGTGCCGCCGCCAGGTCCTCGGGTGACCCCCCGAACCACTCGCGGTCGGTGAGCACCGACAGGCAGGTCGCGCCGCCCGAGGCGTACCGCGCCGCGAGGGCGGCGGGGTCGAGGTCGGGCGCGAGCGGGCCCTTGGAGGGCGACCGGCGCTTGACCTCGGCGATGACGGCCAGGCCGCTGGCCGCGGCCAGCGCGGCGCCGAACCCTCGTGCGGGGGGCGCCTCGGCCGCCCGGGTTCGCAGGTCGGCGAGCGGCCGGGCGTCGGCGGCGGCGGCCTCCCGGTGGGCGGCGACGATGCGGTCCAGGTAGGTGGCCATCGCCCGCCGACGGTATCGCCTCGCCCGGTGGGCCCCGACGGGCGATCGCCGGTCAACCCCGGCGGCGGCCGCGCGACATCTCGATGATGGGCAGGAAGGCGAAGAGCACGGCGGAGAGGACCACGCCGGCGAACCCGGCGGCGAGCATCGGCCGCGAGTCGAGCGCCATGCCCAGGAAGATGGAGAGGACGCCCAGGGCGAACAGGGCGACGGGCACGACGGCCACCGCCCCGCGATGCCGGCGGCGGGCGCCGGGCACGTCCGGGGGCAGCTCGTCGTCGTCGTCGGCCCACGACCGGAAGTCGCGCTGCCAGCCGTCGTCGCCGCGGCGGGGGGTCCACGGCTTGCCCGCCGGCGCCTGCGGCTCGCGGTTGGGACGGATGCGCTCGGTCGGCGGTCCGACCGGCAGCTTGAACGTCAGGTCGTAGCGCTCGCGAGACGCCGGATCGCCCAGGACCGCCCACGCCTCGTTGACGACCTGCATCCGCCGGGCGTGGTGGGCGCGCGTCGCCTCGTCGGCCCCGACGTGGAAGTCGGGGTGGTGCCGTCGCGCGGCTGCGAGGTACGCCTTCCGGATCTCCGCCGTGCCCGCACCGAACGGAAGCCCCAGGGCTTCGTAGTGGTCCACTCGGCGGGCATCGTACCCGCCGGTCCCGGTGCGGCTAGCCGGGTGGGGGCAGGGGCAGGGGCGCCAGGCCGGCCGGGCGGCCACCGACCTCGGCCGCAGCGGGCACCTCGACGCCCCGGCCGACGTAGGCGAGGGCCACCGACCCACCCGTGGCGGGGTCGGGCGCGCTGCTGGTGACGGTGCCGGCGACGGCCCCGTCGACGGTGACCTCGGTCCCAGCCGCCGGCGGCGGGCCGTCGAGCACGAGGCCGGTCAGGCGGCGGGGGACGTTGCCGCCCCGGCTGTCGATCCGGGCCACCAGCTCCTGGCCGGTGTAGCAGCCCTTGGTGAAGCTGACCGACGCGTCGATCGCCCACTGCCCGACCGTGGCCGGGATGGTGTCGCCGTCGAGCTCGGCGCCCCAGCGCGGCGCCCCCGACCGGATGCGCAGCGCCTCCAGGGCGTCACGGTCGGCCTCGCTCGCCCCGGCGGCCACCAGCGCCTCCACGACCTCGTCCCCGGCCCGCAGCACGTCGACGCCGTCGGTGCCGGGCCAGCCGGCCGGCAGCCCGCCGGCCGCGGCCTCGGCGAGCGGCCCGTCGGTACCGCCGCCCCGCACGGCCACGGTCGGGACGTCGGTGGCCAGCTCCACCTCGGCCTTCGTCCGCAGCTTGAACCGCAACAGGCGGGCCGACCACGCCGCGCCGGCGCC
Source organism: Aquihabitans sp. (assembly GCA_036263575.1). Classification (GTDB taxonomy): domain Bacteria; phylum Actinomycetota; class Acidimicrobiia; order Acidimicrobiales; family Iamiaceae; genus Aquihabitans. Next base: position 6,279 of record DATAGR010000594.1, read on the forward strand.
CGGGTCGACGTCGATCTCGAAGGTGTCGTCGTCGACGCGATGGATCCGGCCCCAGCCGTCGACCTTGCCCTGCGGCGCCAGCACGAAGGTCCACGCCGAGGCGCCGGGGGCGAGGCCGGCGACGTCCTGGCTCAGCTGGCCCTGGAGCCACGTGGCCGCCTCGGGCCCGCGCACGGTGAGGAGGTCTCGGGCGGTGCGGGCGACGACGGCGGTCATGGCGCCAGTCTGCCGGTCGGCGGCGGGCGCCCCTCCCCTGGTCGACGTCGGGCTGGCACGCCGCCGGTGCGCATCAGCGGGCGAGGCGATTGCGAGCGGCCTCGGCGGCGCCGACGATGCCGGAGTCGTCGCCCAGGGCGGCCACCACCACCTGGCCGTGGGCGATGGGGCGGACGGCGTGGGGCCGGGCCGCGACGGCGATGCGGTCGGCGAGGTCCTGGCCGAGCTTGCCCGCCATCCCGCCGCCGATCACGACCCGCTCGACGTCGAGGACGTTGACGATGCCGGCCACGCCGATCCCGAGGGCGGCCACGGCCTCGTCGAGGAGCTCGGTGGCCACACGGTCGCCCTGCTCGAGGGCGGCGGACCACACGCCCGACGTCGCCTTGCTCTTGCCCCGCTCGGCCTGGAGGTCGAACAGCACCGTGCGCCGCCCGGCGGCCTGCATGGCCCGGGCGCTCTCGGTCATCATCCGGCGCCCGGCGTAGGCCTCGATGCAGCCCCGGCGCCCGCACCCGCAGCGGGCGCCGCCCGGGCGCACGACCACGTGGCCGAACTCCCCGGAACCGCCGCCGGCGCCGACGTA
>DATAGR010000595.1:0-6398 GCA_036263575.1 Aquihabitans sp.
AGCTCGTACTCCTTCCAGCCGGCGATGCTCTTCTCGATGAGGATCTCGGTGATCGGGCTGGCCTCGAGGCCGAGGCCCGCCAGCCGCTCGAACTCGTCGGGGGTGGAGGCGATGCCGGTGCCCTTGCCGCCGAGGATGTACGCCGGGCGGATCACCACGGGCAGGCCGATCTGCTCGACCACCTCGCGGGCGGACTCCATGGCCGCCTTCACCAGCTCGGACTTGGGGGTGCGCGGCGACCGCGCCTCCTGCAGCTCCCGAGGCGGGGCGGCGATGCCCGACGACGGCACGCGCAGGCCGATGCCGACCATGGCCTCCTTGAACTGGTTGCGGTCCTCGGCGGTGGCGATGGCGCGGGCGTCGGCGCCGATCAGCTCGACGCCGAAGCGGTCGAGGACGCCGAGGTCGACGAGCTCCATGGCCAGGTTGAGCGCGGTCTGGCCGCCCATGGTGGGGAGCAGCGCGTCGGGCCGCTCCTTCTCGATGATCTTGGTGAGGATGTCGACGTCGAGCGGCTCGACGTAGGTCGCGTCGGCGAAGTCGGGGTCGGTCATGATCGTCGCCGGGTTCGAGTTGGCGAGGATCACGCGGTAGCCCTCGTCCCGCAGCACCCGGCACGCCTGGGTCCCCGAGTAGTCGAACTCCGAGGCCTGGCCGATGACGATCGGCCCCGAGCCGATGAGCAGGATCGACTCGATGTCGGTGCGCTTCGGCATCAGGCGCCGCCCTCGGCGTCGGCGCCGGCGTCGGCGGTCGGCTTCCGGGCCGGGTGGTCGGGCGGTAGGTCGTCGCCCGCTCGGCGCAGGTGGCCCTCGGCCAGCCCGTCGGGCTCGACGCCGGTCACCAGCTCGGGCTTCGGCGTCGTGGGCAGCCCCTCGGCAGGGTGGAAGCCGGCCATGGCCATCGCGAAGTCGTCGAAGAGGTAGCTGGCGTCGTGCGGGCCGGGCCCGGCCTCGGGGTGGTGCTGCACCGAGAACGCCGGGACCTTCGTGGCGGCGATGCCCTGGACGACGCCGTCGTTGAGGTTGACGTGGGTGACCTCGGCGTCGACCAGCGTGTCCGGGTCGATGGCGAAGTTGTGGTTCTGGCTCGTGATCTCGACCCGGCCGTCGCGCACCCGGCGCACCGGGTGGTTGCCGCCGTGGTGGCCGAACGGCAGCTTCACGGTGTCGGCGCCGAGGGCGAGGCCGAGGATCTGGTGGCCGAGGCAGATGCCGAAGACGGGCACCTTGCCGAGCAGCTCGCGGGTGGCGTCCACGGCGTAGGGCACGGCCTGCGGGTCGCCCGGGCCGTTCGACAGGAACACGCCGTGGGGGCGGTAGGCCAGCACCTCGTCGGCGGGGGTGTCGGCCGGCACGACGGTGACGTTGGCGAACCCGGCGAGGTGGCGGAGGATCGTGGCCTTGATCCCGAAGTCGTAGGCCACGACCCGGAAGGGGGCGTCGCCGCCGACCACGTACGGCGCGTCGGTGGTGACCTGGGCGACCAGGTCGACGCCGTCGGTGCCGGGCTCGGCGGTCGCCGCCGCCTGGAGCGAGGCCTCGTCGACCACGGTGCCGTCGGGTGCCTCACCGAGGGCGCCGAAGGCGCCGGGCATGGCGCCGGTGTCGCGGATGTGGCGGGTGAGCCGGCGGGTGTCGATGCCGCCGATGCCGGGGATCCCGTGGCGCACGAGCCAGGCGTCGAGGTCCTCGGTGGCCCGCCAGTTGGACCGGCGCCGGGCCGGTTCGCGAACGACCACGCCGCGGCAGAAGGGTCGCCGGCCCTCGTCGTCGGTGGGGTTCACGCCGTAGTTCCCGATGTGCGGGTACGTGAACGTGATGATCTGCCCGGCGTACGAGGGGTCGGAGATGACCTCCTGGTAGCCGTGGAGCACGGTGTTGAAGACGACCTCGCCGGTGGCGATGCCACCCTCGGGCGTGGCGCCGATGGCCTCGCCCTCGAACGTCGTCCCGTCGGTCAGCACCAGCACGGCGTCTCGGATGGCGGTCACGCCGCACCTCCGGCCCGGGGAAAAGGAACGCCCCCGGCTGGGGGCGTCGACGACCACGTGCGTTGTTCCATTCCCTGCTCCTGTCCGTGTGGGCCTCACTGGACCCACTTCACGGTCAGGGGGGCAACCTACACCCCGGCCGCCCGGGCCCCCGACTCGGCGGCCGACCGGGCCACGCCCGACCGCCCGACCGGGTGACGGCGTAGCGTTGCGCCATGCCCCTCCCCGCACCCGCCGCCGACCGCACCGCCCTCGTGACCGGGGCGTCGTCCGGGATCGGCGCCGAGATCGCCCGCGACCTCGCTCGCCGGGGCCACGGGGTCACCCTCGTCGCCCGCCGGGCCGAGAAGCTCGAGGAGCTCGCCGCCGAGCTGCGCGCCTCGGGCGTGCGGGCCGAGGTCCTCGCCGCCGACCTGGCCGACCGCGAGGTGCGGGCGGGGCTGGCCGACCGGGTCGCCGAGCTCGGCCTGGAGGTCGACGTGCTCGTCAACAACGCCGGCCTCTCGACCCTCGGCCCGGTGGCCGCCTCGGACCCGGCGGCGGAGCTGAACATGATCGAGGTCGACGTGGTGGCCGTCGCCGACCTGTGCTCGCGCTTCCTCGGCGCCATGGTCGACCGGGGTCGCGGCGGCGTGCTCAACGTGGCATCGACCGCCGCCTTCCAGCCGCTGCCCGGCCAGGCCGGCTACGCCGCCGGCAAGGCGTTCGTGCTCTCCTACACGCGCTCGCTGGTCGGCGAGCTGCGGGGCACCGGCGTGAGCGCCACCGCGCTGTGCCCGGGCCCGGTCGACACCGGCTTCGGCGAGGCCGCCGGCTTCGATCGCGACGACGCCGAGGCGGCGCTGCCCGCGTTCATGTGGGAGACCGCCGAGGCCGTGGCCCGCTGCGGGGTGGCCGCGCTCGACAAGGGCCGCCCGGTGGCCATCCCCGGTCCCGCCAACCGGGTGGCCGCCGGCCTGGCCCACCTCACGCCCAAGGCGCTGCTCATCCCCCTGCTCGCCGGACGCCACCCCGGCCTGCGCGCCGACTGAGCGGCCGCGGCGACCAGCTCAGCGCTGCGCCTCGCCGGCCACCACCACCGCCTCGCCGTGGAGCACGGTGTGGCGGACGCGCCCGCGTAGCTCACGGCCCTGGAACGGCGTGTTGGCGCTGCGGCTGGCCATCGCCGCGCCGTCGACGGTCCACGTGACCTCCGGGTCGACCACGCAGACGTTCGCGGGTCGGCCCTCGGCGAGCGTGCCGTGGCGGTCGGCGACGCCGGCGATGGCCGCCGGGTTGGTGCTCAGGACCTCGAACACCCGAGCCGGCGGGAGGGCGAGCTCGGTGAGGGCGAGGGCCAGCGCCGTCTCGAGGCCGAGCATGCCGGGGGGCGCCTGGTCGAAGGGGAGCTCCTTGGTCTCCGGGGCGTGCGGCGCGTGGTCGGTGGCGATGGCGGCGATCGTGCCGTCGACCAGGCCGGCCCTCACCGCGGCGACGTCGTCGTCGGTCCGCAGCGGCGGGTTGACCTTGAACACCGGGTCGTAGCCCTGGCAGGCGGCGTGGGTCAGCGTGACGTGGTGCGGCGTGGCCTCGGCGGTGACGGGGAGCCCGCTGGCCACCGCGGCGCGCACCATGGCCACCGAGCCCGCCGTCGAGAGGTGCTGGAAGTGGATGCGGCAACCGGTGAGGCGGGCCAGGGCGATGTCGCGCATGACCATGAGCTCCTCGGCCTCGGCCGGCTGGCCGGCGATGCCGAGCCGCGCGGACCACGCGCCCTCGTGCATGTGCCCGCCCCCGCAGAGGGCGTCGTCCTCGCAGTGCTGGGCGAGGGTGACGCCGAGGCCGCTGGCGTACTCCATGGCCCGGCGCATCAGCAGGTTGTCCTGCACGCCGGCGCCGTCGTCGGTGAACAGGCGCACGCCCAGCGCCGCCATCTCCGCCATCGGCGCCAGCTGCTCGCCGGCCCGGTCGACCGTGATGGCACCCGAGGCGAGCACCTCGCAGCTCGCCGTCCGGCCGAGCTCGAGGACCTGGCGGACCACCGCGGCGGAGTCGATCGCAGGCGTGGTGTTCGGCATGGCGACCACCGCGGTGAACCCGCCCAGGGCGGCGCCCCGGGCGCCGGTCTCGACCGTCTCGGCCTCCTCCTTGCCCGGCTCGCGCAGGTGGCTGTGCAGGTCGACGAGCCCGGGGCCCACGAGGCAGCCGGTGGCGTCGAGGGTGCGGTCGGCCGAGAGGTCGGCACCGATGGCGGCGATGCGGCCGTCGGCCACCACCACATCGGCGGCGCGCTCGCCCGTGGCGTCGACGACGCGGCCGCCCTTGATGACCAGGGAGTGGGTGTCGGGCAACGGGCGTCCTTCGAGGGATCGAGGAGGGATCGGGGCGGGTGGCTCAGGCGACGTCGGCGGCGAGGCGGTCGGGCGGCGCCGCCACCAGGTCGGCGCCGGCGCCGAGCAGCAGGTAGAGCACGGCCATCCGGACGGCGACGCCGTTGCGCACCTGGTCGAGGATGACCGAGCGCGGGAGGTCGGCCACGTCGGCGGCGATCTCGACGCCCCGGTTCATCGGCCCCGGGTGCATCACGAGGGCCTCCGGGCGCAGGAGGTCGACCCGCCGGTCGGTCAGGCCGTAGGTGGCCGTGTACTCGCGCAGCGACGGCAGCAGGGACTCGGTCATGCGCTCGCGCTGCATGCGCAGGAGGTAGGCGACGTCGACCGTCGGCAGCACGGCGTCGAGGTCGTGGCTGACCCGCACCGGCCACCCGTCGAGGCTCGGAGGGAGCAGCGTCGGCGGCGCCACCAGCGTGACCTCGGCGCCCATGGCCGTGAACGCCCAGACGTCGGACCGGGCCACGCGGCTGTGCTTGATGTCGCCGACGATGGCGATGTGACGCCCCTCCAGGCCGCCCAGGCGCTGGCGGATCGTGTAGGCGTCGAGCAGCGCCTGCGTGGGGTGCTCGTGCCAGCCGTCGCCGGCGTTCACGACGGCGGCGTCGACCCAGCCGGCGATCCGGTGCGGGGCGCCGGCCGAGGCGTGGCGCACGACGATGGCGTCGATCCCCATGGCCTCGATGGTGCGGGCGGTGTCGCGCAGGGACTCGCCCTTCTTCACCGACGACGAGCTCACCGAGAAGTTCATGGTGTCGGCCGACAGCCGCTTGGCCGCCGTCTCGAACGACAGGCGCGTGCGGGTGGAGTCCTCGTAGAACAGCCACGCCACGGTCTTGCCCCGGAGCGCGGGGACCTTCGGGATCGTGCGCTCGGAGACCTCCACGAAGGAGTCGGTGAGCCGCATCACCTCGTCGATCCCCTCGGCCCCGCCCAGGTCGTCGATGCCGAGGAGGTGCCTCACGAGCGGGACCTCGGTCCCGTCGGCCGATCGGGTCGAGCGCCCGACCTCATCGCACCATCTCCCCAAGGTCGACGCCGTCGGCGTGCACGTCGACCACCTCGTCGCGGCGGGTCGGGAGGTTCTTGCCCACGTAGTCGGGCCGGATCGGCAGCTCCCGGTGCCCCCGGTCGACCATGACCAGCAGCTGCACGGCCCGCGGCCGGCCGTAGTCGGACAGGGCGTTGAGCGCGGCGCGGATCGTCCGCCCGGTGAAGAGCACGTCGTCGCAGAGGACGACGGTGCGGCCGTCCAGGTTCCACGGGATGTGGGTGACGGCCTCGGGGAGCACCGGGCGCAGGCCGATGTCGTCGCGGTAGAAGGCGACGTCGAGGCTGCCCACCTCGATCTCGGTTCCGGTGATCGAGCCCAGCGCCTCGGCCACCGCCTCCGACACGGGCAGGCCGCCCGTCTGGAGCCCGACCAGCACCACCGACTCGACGCCGCTGTTGGCCTCGATGATCTCGTGGGCCATGCGCCACACCGCCCGCTGGACGTCGGCGCTGTCCATCACGCGGGTCCGGGCCAGGAACGTGCCCCCGTAGGGGGGCGCCTGGCGGCGTTCTCGTTCGGCCATCTCGGCTCTCCCTGTCCGTTCGGGCCTCACCGGACCCGCTTCACGGTCGGGGCGGGACCGTACCAGCCACGTCTCGGTCGCGGACCCAGACCTGCATCCCCTCCCCCGCCTCGCCGGCGAGCTCGTAGCCGGCGCCGCGAGCCACGGCCGCGGCGGCCGGGTTGTCGACCGAGGTGCGAGCGAAGAGCCGGCGCAGCGACAGGTCGGCGAGCGCCCAGTCGCTGAAGACGGTGAGCGCGGCCGTCGCCCGCCCGCGGCCTCGCGCCGGCTCGGCGAGCCAGTAGCCGACCTCTGCCCACCGCCGGGCCGGCTCGACCACCACGAGGCCGACCTCGCCGAGCACGTCGTCGTGGTGGTCGGGATCGGCCACGACGAGGTCGACGGCGAGCCCCCGGTCGCGACGCTCGGCCTCGCCGGCGATCCACCGGGCGGCGTCGTTGGTGCTGCGGTCGTTGGGCA
>DATAGR010000596.1:0-7082 GCA_036263575.1 Aquihabitans sp.
GCTCACGATCACCGAGGGCGACGGCGCCCGGATCACGTCGTCGGGCGCCGGCGGGCGGCGCCACGCCGACGCGCTGCTCGCCCAGCTCCTCGGCCAGCCCGTCGAGGGCCGGGTCGTCGCGGTCGACGTCGCCGACCACCCGGACCTCGCGGTGCGCGGCTACCTGCTCGACGTCAGCCGCGACCGCGTCCCGACCCGGGCCACGCTCGAGCGCCTGGTCGGGGTCCTGGCCCTGGCCCGGTGCAACCAGCTCCAGCTCTACGTCGAGCACACCTTCGCCCACGCCGGCCACGAGGAGGTCTGGCAGGCGGCGTCGCCGCTCACCGGCGACGACCTGCGCTGGCTCGACGACCGGTGCGCCGCGGTGGGGATCGAGCTCGTGGCCAACCGGAACTGCTTCGGGCACTTCGAGCGGTGGCTGGCCCACGACCGCTACCGCGATCGCGCCGAGGCGCCCGACGGCGTCGAGGTCGCGCCGGGGCTGCGCTTCCCGCCCGCCGTGCTCGCCCCCACGGAGGACAACGCCCGGTTCGCGCTCGGCCTCGTGCAGGAGGTGGCGGCGGCGGTCCGCAGCCGGGAGGTGAACATCGGCTGCGACGAGACGTTCGAGCTGGGCCGGGGGGCGAGCGCCGCCGCGGTCGCCGAGCGGGGGAGCGGCGCGGTCTACCTCGAGCACCTGCGCCGGCTCGTCGACCCGTTGGTGGCAGAGGGGCGCCGCGTCCAGGTCTGGGCCGACGTGCTGCGCCGCCACCCGGAGCTGGCGGGTGAGCTCCCCGACGCCGTGATCCCGGTGGCGTGGTGCTACGAGGCGCCCCGAGGCGCGGACACGGCGCCCGACCTGCCGGCGTCGCTCGCCACGATCCTCCACGACCTCGGCATCGACGTCGACGTCACCGGCGGGTTCGCCGCCAACGTGGCCCCGCTCGCCGAGGCCGGCGTGGCGTTCTGGGTCGCGCCCGGCACGTCGGCGTGGAACTCCCTCGTCGGCCGCACCACCAACGCCTACGCCAACCAGCTCGACGCCGTCGACGTGGCCCGCAGGCACGGCGCCACCGGCTCGCTCCTCACGGACTGGGGCGACAACGGCCACCACCACCCCCCGTCGGTGTCCTTCGGGCCGATCGTCCACGGCGGCGCCGTGGCGTGGTGCGCCGACGCCAACCGGGGCCTCGACGTCGCCGCCGTCCTCGATCGGCACGTGTTCGGGGACCCGGGCGCAGCCGGTACCGGGATCGGCGGGGCCTTGGAGGTCCTCGGCGCGCTCTGGGCCGAGACCGGCCAGCGGACCGTGAACGCCAGCCCCCTCGCCGCCTGGCTCTTCCCGCACCACCCGCTCCTCGTCACCGGCCGCACCGAGCCCGCCGTCGTGGGCGCCCTCGTCGATCGGATCGACGATGCCCGCAGCACCATCGCGTCGGCCCGGCCCTCGTGCCCGGACGGCGAGGTGGTCCGGGCCGAGCTGCTCCAGGCGGCCGGGCTGGCCCGCCACGCCGCCCGCCGCCGCCTCGGCCCCGCCGGCCCGACGGCGGCCGCGATGCGGGACGAGCTGACCGAGCTGATCGAAGGTCAGCGGTCTGCCTGGCTGGCGCGGGCCCGGCCCGGCGGCCTCGACGACAGCCTCGCCCACCTCCAGCTGACGCTCGCCACCTACGACGCCGATGGCTGAGCGATCGGCGCCGAGCGCGGCGCCCGGCCGCGACCGGGCGCCGGTCGTGCCGCCCGGCAGCCCGCCGCCCCTTGCCATCGTGGGCGTCACGGCATCGGGCAAGTCGGCCCTCGCCCTGGAGCTGGCCCGCCGGCGCAGCGACGTCGAGCTCGTCTCGGTCGACTCCATGCAGGTGTACCGGGGGATGGACGTCGGCACCGCCAAGCCGACGGCGGCCGAGCGAGCCGAGGTCCGCCACCACCTGCTGGACCTGGTCGACCCGTGGGAGACGTTCGACGTGGCGTCGTTCCAGGGCGCCGTCAGGACCGTGCTGGCCGACATCGCCGAGCGCGGCCGGCGAGCCGTGCTCGTCGGGGGGACGGGGCTCTACCTGCGGGCGGTCGTCGACGACCTCGACATCCCCGGGCGCTTCCCCGACGTCGCCGCCGGTCTGGCCGAGGACCCCGACACGGTGGCACTCCACGCCCGGCTGGCCGAGCTCGACCACGAGGCGGCGGCCCGCATGGAACCGACCAACCGGCGGCGCGTCCTCCGCGCCCTGGAGGTCACCCTCGGCGGCGGTCGGCCGTTCTCCTCGTACGGGCCCGGCCTCGACGCCCACCCGCCCACGCCCGTGCACCTGGTGGGGCTGTGGTTGCCCCGGCCGGTCGTCGCCCAGCGCATCGAGCGCCGCTACCGCGAGCAGCTGGCCGCCGGCTTCCTCGCCGAGGTCGAGCGCCTGGCCGCCGGGCCGCCCCTGAGCCGCACCGCAGCCCAGGCGCTCGGCTACCGGGAGCTGCTCGCCCACGTCCGCGGCGAGGTGACCCTCGAGGGCGCGGTGGCCGAGGCCGTCACCCGCACCCGCCAGTTCGCCCGGCGGCAGCGGGTCTGGTTCCGCAAGGACCCTCGCATCACCTGGATCGGCGCCGACGACGACCCCCTGGTCGCCCTGCCCGCGCTGCTCGACGAGGCCGCCGCCTGCTGGGACCGCCGCTGACCGTCCGCCCCGACCTCGGCGTTCGGACCGCGTCGGACCGGCGTCGAATCGCCGTCGAATCGACGCCGACATCTGCGAACCCGTCCCCTTCAGCGGCGGACGGCGTCCAGGAAGTCGTCGATGACCGCCAGCGCACGGGCGTGGCCCTCGAGGTGGGGCAGGTGGGCCGTGCCCGCCAGCACCTCGGAGGTCGCCCCCGGGATCGCCGCGGCGAGGTGTTCGCTGGCCGGCAGCGAGAGGGCGTCGAGGTCGCCGCAGAGGACCAGCGTCGGGACGTCGATCCGGTCGAGGCGCCCCCACGCCGGCTCCGGGTCCCGTTCGGGGCCAGGGTCGGGGGCGGCCAGGGCGATGCCGTTCATCTCGAGGAACAGCTCGCGGACGGCGCCGCCCACCCGGCCCTCGGCGGCGGACCACCCGTCCAGCCAGCCGTGGGCCTCGATGCGGTTGACCTCGTCCAGGTCGCCCTCTGCGTCGGCCTCCTCGAGGCGGGCGACGAGGCGACGCACGGCCGGGTCCAGCGCCTCCCGGTCGACCGGCGGGCCCCCGCTGATCCCGGCCCCGATCAGCACCAGGCCCCCGACCCGCTCGGGCCGGGCCAGGGCGAGGTCGACGGCCCGGCGCCCGCCGTTCGACGCGCCCACGACGATCGCCTGGTCGACGCCGAGGGCGTCGAGCACGGCGAGGGTGTCGTCGAGCCCGCGGTGGGGCTCCGGTCGGTAGGTCGTCTCCCCGAACCCCCGCCGGTCGGGCGCGATCGTCCGCCAGCCGGGGCCGAGGTGGTCGACCAGCGGCGTCCAGCTGCGCCGATCGGTCACGCCGGCGTGCAGCAGCAGCACGGCCGGTCCCTCCCCCCGGACGGTGGTGGCGATCCGGGCGCTTCCCGTGGCGACCTGCACACCCGCATGTTGCCCCAGGCGGGGTGTCGAGCGGGCACGGAACCGGGCGAGGCAACGGCGGTCGGTGCTGCGAGACTGGCCGGACCATGACGTTCCGCCTCACCAAGCACCACGGCCTCGGCAACGACTTCCTCGTGTTCCTCACCGACGACCCTGCTGTGCTGGCCGACGACGCCTGGTGGGAGCGGGCCCAGCGCTGGTGCGACCGCCACACGGGCGTCGGCGCCGACGGCCTGCTGCTCGGCCTCCACGGCCGGCCCGGCGCCGACCTGCACATGGTGCTGCACAACGCCGACGGCTCGCTGGCCGAGATGAGCGGCAACGGCATCCGCTGCCTGGCCCAGGCCGAGGCCCGTCGCCGCCACCAGGTCGAGGGGAAGCTCACGATCGAGACCGGCGGCGGCCTCCGATCGGTCGTGTTCGGCCCCGACCCCCAGGGCCGCGAGGGCTGGCTCGTCGCCAGCGTCGACCTCGGCCCGGCCCGGCCCGGCCCGACGCCCGACCGGGACCGCGAGGAGGCGGTGCACGACGCGCCGGCGGTGCCGGAGGCCCTCGCCCTCGACGCCCTGGCCGGCGGCACCTACGACCTCGGCAACCCCCACCTCGTGCTCCACGTCCCCGACCCCGTGAAGGTCGACCCGGTCGCCGCCGGGCAGCTCCACGAGCGCACCTACGACGACGGCATCAACGTCCACTTCATCGCCCCCACGCCCGGCGCGACCGACGAGATCGACCTCGTGGTCTGGGAGCGCGGCGCCGGGGTCACGGGCGCCTGCGGCACCGGCGCGGCGGCGGCGGCACGCGCTGCTCACGACTGGGGGCTCACCGGCGAGCGCGTCACGGTGCACATGCCGGGCGGGGACGCCGTCGTCGACGTCGGCGACCCGATGGTCCTGCACGGGCCGGCCGCCTTCATCGCCGACGTGGAGGTCCCGGCGTGACCGCGGATCGCCCAACCGACGCCTGGGACGACGACGCCCGCCCGGCCGGCGACGCCGGCTCGGCGCTGGCGCCCCACCCGGACCACGTCGACCTCGACGGTCCCCCCGCGTCCGACGCCGATGCCCCGGACCCCGGCGCGTCGGACCCGGCCGCTGACGGCGCCGACGGCGACACGGCCAGCCACCGCGGCGCCTTCGGCGACTACGGCGGCGGGGCCGGCGGCCTCATCGACCGCACGTTCCGGGAGCGCATCGTCATCGTCGGCGTCACGCTCGGCGGCGGCGACCCCGACCAGACCGAGTTCGACCTCGACGAGCTGGCGCTGCTCGTCGACACCGCCGGCGCCGACGTGGTCGGCCGCATCGTGCAGCGGCGCGCCGCACCCGACCCGGCCACCTACCTCGGCAAGGGCAAGGCCGACGAGCTCCGGGAGCTCGCCCGGGCCCTCGACTGCGACACCGTCGTCTTCGACGACGAGCTGAGCCCGGCCCAGCAGCGCAACCTCGAGAAGCTGCTCGGCCGCACCGCCCTCGACCGGACCGCCGTCATCCTCGACATCTTCGCCCAGAACGCCTCCAGCGTGGAGGGCAAGGCCCAGGTCGAGCTGGCCCAGCTGCGCTACCTCAAGCCCCGCCTGCGCGGCAAGGGCTCGGGGCTGTCGCAGCAGGCGGGCGGCATGTCGGCCGGTGGCGGCGCGCGCGTCGGCACCCGCGGGCCGGGCGAGACCCAGCTCGAGACCGACCGCCGCCGAATCACCCGGCGGATCCACAAGCTCGAGGCCGACCTGCGCCTCATGTCGGCCCACCAGGACACCCAGCACAAGCGGCGGTCGCGCAGCCGGGCCGCCCAGGTGGCGATCGTCGGCTACACCAACGCCGGCAAGTCGACCCTGCTCAACCAGCTGAGCGGGGCCGGCGTGCTGGTCGAGGACAAGCTCTTCGCCACCCTGGACGCCACCACCCGCCGCCTCCAGCTGCCGGGCGGCGAGGCGGTCCTCCTCACCGACACGGTCGGCTTCGTCCGCAAGCTGCCCCACCAGCTCGTCGAGTCGTTCCGCTCCACGCTGCGGGTCGCGGCCGACGCCGACCTCCTGGTGCACGTGGTCGACGGCTCGGCCCCCGACCCGCAGGCCCACATCGACGCGGTCCGCGACGTGCTCGTCGAGATCGGGGCGGGGGACGTGCCCGAACTGCTGTGCTTCAACAAGGCCGACCGCTCGCCCGAGGTGAAGCGCCTCGTCGAGCGCAACCCGGGGTCGGTCGGCATCTCGGCCGTCACCGGCGAGGGCGTCGAGCACCTCCTGCTGACGGTGGGCGACCGCCTGCGCGCCACGACCGACGTCGTCGACCTGCTCGTCCCGTTCGACCGCGGCGACGTGCTCGCCGAGGTGCACCGCGAGGGCGAGGTCCTGGCCGAGGCCGTCGGCGACGCCGGCATGCACATCACCGCCCGGCTCGACGAGGCGGCCTCGGCCCGCCTGGCGGCCTGGGTCGCGGGCTGAGCCGCACCCGGCGGCAGCGCCCCGAAGCCGGTCGCCTCGGCTCGGCAGCCCGGCGCAGCCCGGCCGGTACGGTGTCCGACCGTGACCGACGCCGCCGCCACCATCGCCTCGTCCGCCCAGACCGGAGGGGCGTGGGCCGTCGGCGTGGCCACGTCCACCCTGGACGACGGGCGGGTGCTCGACGTCTGGTACCCCGAGCCCATCCTCGGCCGAACCGAGGGCGCCCTCCGCCTCGCCGAGGCGCTCGACCACGGGGAGGGCCCGGGCACGTTCGAGCTGGATCGGCGGGCGACGCTCGACGCCCTCCGCGTCGACCTCGACCACCTCGTCGGCCCCGACGCGCTGCGCAAGGTCCGGCGGGCCGCGGTCGTCACGTTCATCGGCGACCTCGCCGAGCCGCCGATCGACGCCCAGGACGTCTACCTGCGCCTCCACCTCCTGTCGCATCGGCTGGTCCGGCCCCACGGGTGCAACCTCGACGGCGTCTTCGGCCTGCTCGCCAACGTCGTCTGGACCAACCTCGGCCCGTGCGCCGTCGAGGGCTTCGAGCAGACCCGCATGCGGCTCCGCGCCGCCGGGCACCACGTCACCGTGCTCGGCATCGACAAGTTCCCCCGGATGGTCGACTACGTCGTGCCGAGCGGGGTGCGCATCGCCGAGGCCGATCGCGTGCGCCTCGGCGCCCACCTGGCCGAGGGCACGACGGTGATGCACGAGGGCTTCTGCAACTTCAACGCCGGCACGCTCGGCACCTCGATGGTCGAGGGTCGCATCAGCGCCGGCGTCGTGGTGGGCGCAGGCTCCGACATCGGCGGCGGCTCGTCCATCCAGGGCACGCTGTCGGGTGGCGGGAAGACGGTGATCTCGATCGGCGAGGGCTGCCTCCTCGGCGCCAACGCCGGCCTTGGCATCTCGCTCGGCGATCGCTGCACGGTCCAGGCGGGCTGCTACATCCTCGGCGGCACGCGGGTCACCACGCCCGACGGCCAGGTCGTCAAGGCGGCCGAGCTGTCCGGTCGGTCGGACCTCCTGTTCCGGCAGAACTCCGTCACCGGCGCCATGGAGGTGCTGTCGCAGACGGTCGACTGGGGGTCGCTCAAC
>DATAGR010000597.1:0-10890 GCA_036263575.1 Aquihabitans sp.
GTTCGTCTTCCCGACGATCACGCACCCGGCCTGGCGGAGCCGGTCCACGAGCACGGAGTCGGTCGTGGCGACGGGGCCGTCGGCGAACAGCAGCGAGCCCTGCGTCGTCCGGAAGCCGATGGCGTCCTCGGTGTCCTTCACCGCCAGCGGGATGCCGGCGAGCGGGCCGACGTCGTCGCCCGCCGCGACCCGCTCGTCGATCGCCTTGGCCTGGGCCCGTGCCGACTCGGCGTCGACGGCGACGAACGCCCCGACCGCACCGTCGGCCGCCTCGATCCGGGCCAGGGCCACGTCCACGAGCTCACGGGCCGACACCTCCTTGCGGAGCACCCGCTCGGCCAGGTCCTCGACACGCTCGTCACGGAAGTCCATGGCCGAGGACGCTACGTCCGCTGCCGCCGCCGTGCCGGAGGGTGGTTGGTCAGGCGGCGAGGAACCGGGGAGCTCAGGCGTAGGTGCGGAGCTCGAGGCGGTTGCCGTCGGGGTCGAGCAGGTAGACGCCCCGTCCCTGACCCCGGGCGCCCCAGAGGTCGTGCGGGCCGGACTCGACCTCGAACGCCCCGCTGGCGGCCAGCTCGTCGAGGTCGACGCCGTCGACCACGAAGGCGACGTGGTCGACCTGCTGCTGCGCGCTGGCGGCGTCTGCAGCGCCGTCGGCGGGCGAGTCGGCGGCCGGCGGGCCGGCGAAGAGGTCGAGGATAGTGTCGGGCGTGAGCCGGACCGACACGAAGAGCACCTCACCCCGCCGCCACTCCTCGAGCCGCTCGGGCTCCACACCGAAGACGTCACGCCACCACGCGACGGTCCGCTCGGGGTCCTGCACCCGGTACACCACGTGATCGATCCCCCGGAACTCCATGCCGCGCAGCCTAGGAAACGGCTCGCCGTGGTGCGGCGGTCGGCGGCTTCGTTGTCAGACCCGGTCGGTACCGTGATGACATGAGGGAACACCAGTTCGACCGAGTTGTCGCCGCGATGCGTGGGCTCGATGATGCCCAGGTCGACCTCGTCAAGTCCTTCGCCCGGCTGCTGGGCGACCCCGCCGACGCCAGCGACGGCGAGTCGGACGAGGCGGCGGTGGCGTCGTTCCGGGTCGCGGCCGCGGTCGAAGGCGCCGCCGCGCCGTGGCTGCGCCGCTTCGCCGGCACCGGCACGTGGGGCCTCGACGGCGCCCGCTCACCGGCCGCCTGGCTGGCCACCCACGCCGAAGCCTCGAAGCCCCGCGCCGGCGCCGCCCTCAAGCGGGCCCAGGTGCTCACCGACACGCCGTCGGTCGCGGTCGCGTTCGCGGTGGGGCGCCTCGGCGCCGAGAAGGTCCGGCTGTTGCTCAACGCCCGGAGCCAGGCTGCCGGGCCGTTCGCCACCCAGGAGCAGTGGCTGGTCGACACCGTCGCCGGGCTCACCGTGGCCGGCACCCACGTGTTCCTCGCCGCCTGGCTCCACGCCGCCCGACCCGACGGCCCCGACGACCCCGAACCCGAACGCGACGACACCCACCTCCAGCTGTCGGGGACCTTGGGCGGCAGCCAGGTGAAGGGCTGGCTCGACACCGAGACCGCCGCCGTCATCACCGGCGCCCTCGACGCCGAGATCGACGCCTGGCACCGCCACGGGATGCTCGACGGCGACCAACGCACCCGCCCCCAACTCCTCGCCGCCGCCCTGCGCGCCCTCGCCGCCCGCCACGGCGACACCGCCACCCAACACGGCACCCCCCGACCCCTCGCCATCATCCTCGCCGACGCCGACACCCTCACCGGCCGACGCGCCACCGCAACCTCTGGCGAGCCGACCATGGACCCGGTGTGCGAGATCGTCGGCCACGGCCCCATCCCCGCCGACACCGCCCGCCGCCTCCTCTGCGACGCCGACACCTCCGTGGCGACGACCCGCCGCAGCCACTCCGAGGCGCTCGACGTCGGGTTCCGCCACCGCCTCGCCACCCCCGCCCAACGCCGCGCCCTCATCGTCGAAGCCCGCGGCACGTGCCAGTTCCCCGGCTGCGACGCCCCCCACACCTGGTGCCAGGTCCACCACCTCACCCCCTACGACCCCGTCCGACGCACCGGACCCACCGACCTCTGCAACCTCGCCTACCTCTGCCACACCCACCACCACGCCGTCCACGAAGGCGGCTACCACCTCGCACGCGGCCCCAACGGCCTCCACGCCCACCGCCCCGACGGCACCCCCCTCGACATCCCCCTCCACCACCGCCCACCACCGCCACCGGCCGACCCACCCGGCGAGGAGCAAGGCGGCGCCCAACCACGAGCCGCCTGAGCGGCCGTGGCCGCCGCCGAACATGGGTGGAGCTCGGCGCTTCAGCGCGGGTCAGCCGGTGCGGGGATCGGCCAGGCAGAAGTCGTTGCCCTCGGGGTCCCGCATCCAGGTGTGGGCGTCGAAGGGCGCCACGACGGTGGCGCCGAGCGCGACGAGCCGAGCTTCCTCGGACGAGCGGTCGGCCGTCTCGAGGTCGAGGTGCAGCGGCTTCTTGGGGGAGGGGTGCACCTCGACCTGCTGGAAGCAGATCTCGGGGCCGGGGCCGTCGAGGATCACGACCGGGTCGGTCTCGGGGGTCAGGCCGAGGGCGGCCAGCCGGGCGACCTCGGCGTCGTCGTAGGCACGGACCTCGTAGCCCGCCAGCGCCTCGGCCCAGAAGCGGGCGAGCGGGGCAGGCCGATGGCAGTCGACGACGAGCTGGCGGAGGCGGGCCACGGCTCGAACCCTGGTCGAACGCGGCGCCGGCCGCCAGGGGGTTCGTCGAGCCGGCTCATGCCTCCCGCCGTCCACGTCCGTGCGCCCACCTCGTCGTCCGCTCGGTTCGCCGCCGTCGGCGGGCACGAGGTTCGCCGAGCGTTCGCCTGCGCGTCGGTCACCGATCGTGAGGTTGTGCAGGCCGTGACGGTAGGGTGGTCAGGCCCCGTGAACCGGTGGGCGGCCTGCTTGGGTACTGCTGCCCAGGTGATCCGCACGCCCGCCACGGAGCCGCCTGCTTCCCCGACCGACGGGGTAGTGGCATGGGGCCGCCGCACCGACGGTCAGCAGCAGAAGAGGAACGAACGATTTGAAGGCCAAGGACGACGTACTGGTCATGGAGGGCACCGCCGAGGAAGCCCTCAAGGGTGGCCACTTCCGCATCGCGCTCGACAACGGGCACCAGGTGCTCGGCCACCTCGGTGGCCGGCTCCGTCGGAACCGCATCCGCATCCTCCCCGGCGACCGGGTCCAGGTGGAGCTCTCCACCTACGACCTCAAGCGCGGGCGCATCACCTACCGCTACAAGTAGCCGGTCGCCCCACCCCGGGCTCCCGAGGCACCGGCCGATCCGTCGGCCGGACGGTCTCGGGGCCTGTTCGCGTCCGGGCCTGTTCGCGTCCGGGCCCGGTCGTGGCAGGAGCCCGGTCGTGTCAGGCCGTCGTGTCGACCTGGTGGCGGGCCTGGGCCTCGGCCTCGGTGTCGCCGGCCACCGCACCGCCGACGCCCGGCTCGGTCCCGCCCGAGGCGCTGCCGGCCGCACCCGCACCAGCACCGGCGACGGTGCCGCCCGCCGAGTGGCGTCCGGTGCCGGTCGTCGAGCCCGGGCCCGTGCCGCCGCCCTCGCCCTGGATGGCGTCGACCACCCGGTCGGTCTGGGCCTGCTGCTCCCACGAGAGCCGGGCCAGCCAGAACCGCAGGAACTGGGCGACCGAGTAGCGGACGAACAGCGCGCCGCCCACCACGGCCAGCACCAGGCCGGTGATCGCCAGCACGAGCGCGTCCCGCTGCTGGAGCGGGTTGGTGGTGCCGTGGCTCATGGCGTAGGCCACGGGCGCCAGCACCACGCCGACGGCCATGAGCACCGCCCCGACGCGCAGCAGCGTGCGATCCCGCCCGCTGGCCTGGTCGGGGAGCTTCATCTCGGCGATCTCGCCCTTGAACTGCTCCACTCGCTGCGGGTGTTCGAGCATCGGTGTGTCTCCTATCCGCCCAGGTACGCCTGGGAGAGGCTGGCTTCGAGGTCTCGGGGTCGGCCGGTGGCGACGATGCGGCCCTGCACCATCACGGCCGCGTCGTCGGCGACGTCCATCACGATCCGGGCGAACTGCTCCACCAGCAGGATGGAGGTGCCCTCGGCGGCCACCTGGCCGACGGTCTCGTAGAGCTGGTCGACGATGATCGGCGCCAGGCCCATCGACAGCTCGTCGAGCACGAGCAGGGCCGGGTCGGTGGCCAGGCCCCGGGCCATGGCCAGCATCTGCTGCTGGCCGCCCGAGAGCGTCCCGGCGGTCTGGGCCATGCACGACGAGAGCTGGGGGAAGCGGGCGGCGGCCTGCTCCTCGACGTCGGCCTTGGTCTGGCCCCGGTGCGTCATCATCCACAGGTTCTCGCGGACGCTCAGGTTCGGGAAGATGCCGCGGCCCTCGGGGATCAGGCACAGGCCCCGGCGGGCCAGGTCGTCGGCCCGGGCGCCGTTGACCCGTCGCCCGGTCACCAGCACGTCGCCGCCGCTGGCCGGGTGCAGGCCGGCGAGCACCTTGAGCGTCGTCGACTTGCCGGCGCCGTTGGGGCCCAGGACCGCGACCACCCGGCCCGGGTTGACGACGAGGTCGATCCCGTGGAGCACGTCGATGCCGTCGTAGCCGGCGCGCAGGCCGCGCAGCTCGAGCAGCGGCTCGACGTCGTCGGTGGGCCCGACGTGCGCCACGGCCGGGCCGACGGCCGGGTCCACGGTCAGGTCCACGGTCGGCTCCGCGGCGGTCACGTCGCCGCCGCCCGGCTGGTGCCCAGGTAGGCGTCGAGCACGGCAGGATCGGCCTGGACGGTGGCGGGGTCGCCGGCGGCGATCATGCGGCCGAGGTCGAGCACGTGGACGCGGTCGCAGACCTTCATCACGAGCGACATGTCGTGCTCGACCAGCACGACGGCGGCCCCGTCCTCGGCCAGCTCCCGGAGGAGGTCGCCGAACCGGGCCGTCTCGAGGTCGTCCTGCCCCGACGCCGGCTCGTCGAGCAGCAGCACGCTCGGCCTCGCCGCCAGCGCTCGGCCGAGCTCGACCAGGCGGCCCTGGCCGGTGGGCAGCGTGGTGACGCGAGCGTCGGCCACCGCACCGAGGCCGACGCGCTCGATGATCGCGTCGGTCACCGCCGCGCAGCTCTGCTTGTCGCCGGACCACCGCCTGTGGATGTCGGCCGCCACCCGGATGTTCTCCCGCACCGTCAGCATCGAGAACAGCTCGAGCTGCTGGAACGTGCGGGCCAGCCCGGTGCGGGCCCGCTGGTGCAGGCGGAGGCCGGTGACGTCCCGGCCGCCGAGGCGGACGCGGCCGCCGTCGGGTGCCGTCAGCCCGGTGATGACGTTGAACATGGTCGTCTTGCCCGCGCCGTTGGGCCCGATGAGGCCGGTGATCTGGCCGGACTCCGCCTCGAGCGACGCCCGGTCGAGCACGCGGTGCCCGCCGTACTGCTTGGTGACCTCGTCGACCTCAAGCGCCGCCACGGGGCACCTCCGTCCCGTCGGCCGACCGGCCGTTGCTGGCTGCGGCGGCGCCGACCGCCGGGGCCGCCACCCGGTCGTCGCCGCCGGGCCCGTCGGGTCCGCCGGGTCCGCCGGGTCCGTCGCCGTCGGCGGCGAGGTGGTGCAGGGCGTCGAGGCCCTCGACCGACCCGGTCCCCCCATCGGTCGCGGTCGGCAGCACGATCGTGGCGAGGGTGGCCGCCGAGGCCCCACCCACCACGGGCGCCGCCATCGCCGGTCGCGTCAGCGGCGGGAGGCCGTCGCCGCTGAAGGCGTCGTCGAGGCAGGACAGGTGGGCTGCGGTCCACGGCGTGGTGATGCCGACCCAGTCGAGGTCGTCGGCCCGCGTCCGACGGTCGGCCGCCCGCTGGTCCGCCGGGGGCCGGGCCCGCAGGTTCGCGGCCGCCGACGCGCCGAGGAAGGCGACGAGCAGCAACAGCACGAACGGCCAGTTGCCGTAGACGTCGGCGAGCCGGGCGGCGTAGATCGCGGCCATCGCGGCGAGCATGGCGCCGAGGACGAGCCGGTCCTCGCGCAGCGGGCGCACCCCCTCCCGCATCAGTGGGATCACGCCGCTCGGGTTGCGGCCCAGGCCGATGCCGGTGAGGCCGGGGGAGACGGCGTTGATCTTGGCGACGACGGGGCCGAGCGACGACGTGAGCGGGATGAGGCCGTAGAGGCCGATGCCGGCGAAGAGGGCGCCGCCGACGAGGCCGGCGCCACCGACCACGACCAGCATGAACAGCGGGAGCCCGGTGATGAGGTTGAAGCGCTCGGGGGAGACCGTGCCGAGCTGCATGCCGTAGAGGGCGCCCCCGAGCCCGGCGATCCCGGCCGACAGCATGAACACGAGGATGCGAGGCCACATCAGGTTGAGCCCGAGCGTGGCGCACGCCGCCTCGCTGTCGCGCATGGCGACGAGCTGGCGCCCGAACGACGACCACCGGACCGCGGCGACCACGAGGGCGGCGAGCGCGAACGCGACCGCCGACAGCATGAGGCGCGACCCCGGCGAGCCGAACGTGTAGCCGAAGGCCTCCAGCGGCGCGATGTCGGCGGAGCCCAGGCCGAACAGGCTGATGTGCACGGGACCGAGGTCGAAGTCGGGGAGGATGAACACCCAGCGGTCGAGCGCGACGGCGAAGGCGGCGGTGGCGAGGGCCAGGTAGATGCCGGAGAGGTGGCGGATCGGCAGGGCCACCAGGCCGCCGACCACTGCGGCGATGACGACCGCCAGCACGAGGCCGAGCGGTGAGCCGCTGGCGCCGTGGTGCGCGGCGACGACGGCGCCGATGCCGGCGAAGCTCAACTGGGCCAGCGAGATCTGGCCGGCGAAGCCCACCAGCGGGACCAGCGACAGGGCGACGATCCCGAGCGAGAAGATCGGCGCGTAGTTGATGAGGCCGGAGGTGTCCAGGGTGGTCACCATCACCGCGCCGGCGACGACCACGGCGGCCGCCAGCGCCAACATCCCGCCGACCGACGGCGCGGGGAAGTGCTCGCGCAGCTGGCTCCGCGTGCGGAGGCGGGTGTTGGGCATGACGAGGAGGACGATGAAGAGGACGATGACCGCTGCGGCGGGCCGCAGGCCGGCGAGGTACTGGTTCTCGCCCGGGAGGTAGCCGGCCAGGTAGCCCTCGACGAGCCCGAGCACGATGGCGCCGACGAACGTCATCGGCAGGGACCGCAGCCGGCCGAAGATCGCCGCGGCGTAGGCGTTGACGATGAGCAGCGACAGCGATCCGGGGTCGAGCGTGAGGGCGGGGGCGATGAGGATGCCGCCCACCGCGGCGAGCGACGCGCCGATCGCCCAGCTGATCAGGCCGACGCGATCGGGCCGGGCGCCGTTGAGCAGCGCGAGGTTGCGGTCGTCGACGTTGGCCCGCATGGAGACGCCGATCCGCGTGCGGTAGAGGAGGAACCGCAAGCCGATGGCGACCAGCACCGCCGTGGCGATGGTGATGGCCTGGTGGTACGTGATGGTGGTGACGCCGAGGTCGACCTGCCGCCCCTGGAAGAACTGGCTCATGGGCCGGCTGGTGCCGGGCTCCCACACGACGTTGGCGAGGCCGACCATGGCCACGAGCAGGCTGATCGAGACCACGAGCTTCGTGGCCTCGCTGGTGCCGACGAGCCCGCGCATGATCACCCGCTCGAGCAGCAGGCCGAACAACGGCGCAAGCACGAACAGCACCACGACGAGCGACACCGGCGCCGGCCAGCCCCAGGCGAAGCGGAGCTGCCAGTACATGAAGGCGGCGAGCATGCCGATCGCGCCGTGGGCGAAGTTGAAGATGCCCGTGGTGGTGTACGTCAGCACCAGGCCGCTGGAGATGACGGCATAGATCGCCGACAGGCTCAGCCCGACGATGGTGAAGATCAGGAACTTCTCCAAGTGGTCCCCCTCGGGGCCTCGGGTCGCTGCGCCGGCTCGGGTCCGCTACGCCAGGTCGTCCATGCTCTTGCCGACGCCCTCGAGGGTGGCGCCCTCGCCGTAGTTGCCCTCGAGGTCGAGGAGGCTGTCCTCGGCGCAGCGGAAGAGGCCGTCGGTGCGCTCGAAGTCCTCGGGGATCTCGAAGCCGTCCGGCGTCGCCACCACGACGATCCCGCACCGGGACGCCTCGCCCGAGCTGGGGTCGGTCTCGGCGTGGAGCCCGCCGCCCGTCCAGGCGCTGGTCCCGGAGGCCGCCTCGAACACGCACTTGCGGGTCACGTCGCTGCCGCACTCCTTCACCGACTGGGCGAAGAGCAGCCACGCCGAGAAGGAGTTGATGCCCAGCAGGGCCTCCTTCTTGCCGTCCGGCGAGTACTCGTCGAACAGGTCGAGGTACTGCTGCGTCGCCGGGTTGTTCGGGGCCTCGAACGGCGGGACGACCGCCGAGTACATGTAGACGTCCTTGACGGCGCTGCCGCCGAGCTCGACGAACTTGGCGTCGAGGTGGTTGGCGCCCACCACCACCCAGTCGAGCTCGTAGCCGATGTCGGCGATGGCCTGCAGCAGCTTGGCCATGTTCTCGGGCTCGCCGGTGTAGACCAGGCCCTTGACGCCCTCGCTCTGCAAGGCCTGGGCGAAGGGCGTCCAGCTGCTCTCGCCGACCGCGTTGTACTGCGACTGGTACACGATCTTCCAGCCGAGGGACTTCACGCCCTCCTGGTTCTGCTTGTCGACGGTGACCGTCGAGGCCACGTTGCCGGTGATGAAGCCGACCTTGTCGGTCGAGTCCGGGAACTTCTCGTCGAGGTACTGGAAGGCGGCGATCGGCGTCTGGTCGAGGGCCGAGGGCAGGGGAGCGGCCGCCAGCTCGGCACCGCGCGCCTTGGACGACACCTGGTAGGCGGGGATCTCCGGCAGCAGGCAGGAGAGCCGCTCGTCCTGGCCGGTGTCGTCGAACACCCCACCGCCACCGACGAGCATGAACACGCTCTGGCAGGCCTCGGTGATCCGCTGCTTGTACTCCGTGATCTTGGCGTCGAGCTCCGTGAGCTCGATCTGGCGCCCGTTGATGCCACCGGCGGCGTTGCACCACTCGGTGAACACCTTGCTGGCGTCGAACAGCTCCTGGTTCAAACCGGGTCGCCCGACGAAGCCGGGGTCGGAGATGGTGCCGACCTCGATGCTCTCGTCGGTGACGCCCTGGGCCGTCGCCCCGGCGCCGTCACCGTCGCCGCAGACCTCGGTGAGGTCGCCGAAGTCGCCGGGGCCGAGGTCGCCCTCGCCGCCCGAGCCGCCGGCCGTCGTCTCGCTGCCGCCGGCCGCGGTCGTGGGCGCACCGCCCGTCTCGACCTCGCCGTCGTCGCGCGAGCACGCGCCGGCGAGGAGCGACACGACCGCCAGCGTGGCGAACGCCAGCGTCCGTGCTCGTGCTCGACCGGCTACTGGCCGACGATCCCGATGGTGACCCCTGGGCAGGAGTGACGTCATCCCGAACCCCCCTGTGGTTGAGTGACGGCGGTCACCGTAGCGGCTCGCTCGGCGCCGTGCCCGGGAAAAGTGGAACACGTTCTCGCACGGGACCCCGTCTGCCTGCCGGTCACGCGGTAGAACGCGTTCTCGCAGCCGTCGACCCGGTCTCAGCGGTCGGTCGGCCGGTCTTCGGTGCTCCCGCAAGCGGGTAGCGAGGGAGGGTCCCACCACCCCACCGGAGGACCCGTGAGCCGCACCACCACCCTCGAGCTCCCCGACGGCGTCGGCGGCACCGACCTCCGTCCGGTGCTCACGCTCATGCCCGTCCCGGTCGACGGGACGTCGCTCCCCGATGCGCCGGTCGCCACGGTGGACGAGGAGGCGCCCACCCCCGCCGACGTGCCCGACGCGACCAAGGCGGCGCGTCGCAAGCAGCGCCGCCGGCGACGAGAGGAGCGTGGGCTGTCGGCCCTCGCCGGCGCCGACGCCCTGCGGGCACGCGTCGACGACGCCATCGGTGGCGGCGGTCGGGAGGCGTCCCGGCGCGAGCGGCGCCGCACCGCCCGTGCCGAGCGCCGCGCTGCGGCACGGGCCGCGGCCCGCCGGGCGAAGCGCAAGGCGGCCAAGCAGGCGGCGCGCCAGGAGGCCGGCGCCACCGCACGGCGAGCCGATCGCAAGGCCGAGCGCACGGCCCGGCGACGCAAGGGCGATGCCGAGCGCGCCGCGATCGGCAAGAAGGTGGAGGCCGAACGAGAGGCCCGTCGCGTCAAGCGCAAGGCTCGCGCCCGCACCGCCGAGCGCAAGGCCGAGCGGGCCAAGGCGAAGGCGACACGCTCGAGGCGCGGGTGGTGGGCCGGCCGTCGGGCAGGGGGCCGGGCGACGGGGGGCGCGAAGGGGCGCGCCAAGGGTGCTCGCGCCCAGCGGCGGGCCCAGGCCCGAGCCGTCACCAGCTCTGGCACGAGCGGTCGCAAGCGCGTGCTCGTCGCCTTCGGGGCCGCCCACGTGGCCACCGTGGCGGTGACGCTGCGCGACGCCCTGGCCTTCCCGGACCCGGTGTGGGACACCGCGGGCATCCCTCGGACGACCACCGTGGCCAAGGTCGCCATCGTGCCGTTCGTCTTCGCGCCGAAGTACCGCGCTGAGCAGAAGCCGAAGCTGCACGCCGCCGCCGAGGCGCTGCGCCTCCAGGGCGGCTGAGCGCCCGAGCTGACACATCGTCAGGGGTAGGGTCGCCCAGCCGGAGACCGCCTGCCCGAGGGGACCCGATGGGGACCAACCAGCGCTCGCAGATCGAGATGACCGACGCCCAGGTGGCGGCGTTCATCGAGCAGAGCCGCACCGCCACGCTGGCCACCATCGGGCCGAGCGGCGTCCCGCACCTCGTTGCCATGTGGTACGCCGTGCTCGACGGCCAGCTCTGGATCGAGACCAAGAGCCGGTCGCAGAAGGCCGTCAACCTGCGTCGCGACGACCGCCTCACGATCTCGATC
>DATAGR010000598.1:0-1615 GCA_036263575.1 Aquihabitans sp.
GCGCCGCCGGCGACGGGCGGCCGCTTCGGCCCGTGCCGAACCGCGTCCTCGCGCGACCAGAGCACGCGCACCGGCCGGCCGTGGAGGTCGGCCAGCTCGCGCGCGGCCCGGGCCAGCGCCCCGCCGCGCTTGGCGCCGAACGCGCCGCCGTTGGCGAGCACCGGCGCCGGCGTGCCCCCCGGCTCGCACCACGACGCGTCGGTCTCCAGGTAGGCGGGCTCGACCCACGAGGTGCGCAGCGTCGCCGCCCAGGGCCCGGCCGGGACGGCCAGCGGCGGCGCCGAGGCGACGGTCGTGCGCCGTCCCTGCACCTTGCCGGCCCGGGCCCTCGCCTCGGTCAGCGTCTCGGCGACGGCCCAACCGCCCCGGCCGTCGGGCACGGCGACCAGCGCGCCCTCCGGCGCCGTGTCGTCGGCGAAGCCGCCCCGACCGAGGGCGACCTCGGGCGCCACCCGTTGTGCGGCCCGCCCCTCGATGGTGGCCCGCCGGCTGGCGGCCTCGAGGTCCCGCGGCGGCGCCTCGCCGACGTGGTCCCACGCCTCGAGGATCGTCTGCCAGCCGGTGCAGCGGCAGAGGTGGGCCTGCAGCGCCCGGGCCACCGGCGCCCGGTCGGCGGGCTCGGTGCCCTTGGCCCGCAGCGCGGCCAGGCGCACGACGATGCCGGGCGTGCAGAACCCGCACTGGCTGCCGCCGGTGGCGCACAGCGCCTCGGCCAGCGGGTCGCGCACCGCCGGGTCGAGGCCGTCGACCGTGGTGACCGCCCGCCCGGCGACGCGCCGCGCCGGCGTCACGCACGCCACGCGTGCTGCGCCGTCCACCAGGACGGTGCAGCACCCGCACTGGCCCTGCGGGCTGCAGCCGTCCTTCGGCCCCCGCAGGCCGAGCCGGTCGCGGAGCACCTCCAGGAGGCTGGCGCCGTCGTCGGGCACCACCACCGACCGACCGTCGACGGTGAGGGCGAGGGTGGCATCGGCGGGTTCGGGCACCGGTCGAGGCTACGGGACCGGCTCGGAGCGGCCCACCGCCCTGCGTCACCATCCGCGGGGCGACCGCACGCCCTGTGTAGAACAGGCGGGAGCGCTCCCGGTCGGTGCTCGGGGCCCGTCCCCACCTGCACGTGCCGGGCCACGTCGAAGCACAGGAGCAACCAGGTGTCGGGTTCGCCAGCCCCCGACCCTCCGGATGGGCCCGGGGGGCTCGTCGTCATCGTCCGGGACGATCCCCTCGCGTCGGCACGCGCCCTGGCCGACGAGCTCCGCGCCGACCTGGCGATCGGCGGCGAGGCCGCCGAGGCCGCCCTCGCCCGTCTCGCCCCGCCTGCAGCACCCCCGCCCGACCTCGACCGCCTGGGCGCGGCCATGCGCCGGGCGGAGGCCGTGCGCGAACGCACCCGGGCCGCAGCCGCCGCCCACCTGGCCCGCACGCTCAACACCGAGCTCGCCATCCACCCCGACACGCTGCACCGAGCCGCCGACGAGCTGCTCGCCGCCTCGGCCGCGCTCGCCCGCGCTCGCGAGGGCCGGCCGCCCGCCGAGGCCGTCGCCGGCCGTCGCATCCGGGCCGGCGGCACCGGCGGCCTGGCCGCCTCGGGGGCGGCGATCTGCGCTCTCGGCGC
>DATAGR010000599.1:0-1673 GCA_036263575.1 Aquihabitans sp.
CATCCGGCGGGTCGCCGCCGCCGTCGGCACGTCGACCATGGCCGTGTACACCCACTTCGGCTCCAAGGACGACCTGGTCCTGGAGGTCGTGCGGGAGGCCTTCGCCCGGCTCCACGCCCGGATGCGCGAGGTGCCCGTCACCGACGACCCCGTCGCCGACCTGGTCGGCACCGCCGAGGCCTACCGCGCCAACGCCCTGGACAACGCGAACCTCTACCGGGTCATGTTCGGCGTCAACCCGCTGGCGCTCGTCGACCCCACCGACCTGGCCGGCACCGAGGCCGTCGGGCTGGACGCCTTCGAGGCGCTGGTCGCGGTGGTGGCCCGGTGCGTCGAGGCCGGCGTGCTGGCCGGCGATCCCGGCCGGCTGGCCCTGCAGGTGTGGTCGACCGCGCACGGCGCGGTGTCGCTCGAGCTGGCCGGCTTCCTGGGCGACGACGGGCACCGCACCTACGACGCCGCCTGCGCCGCCGTGTTCGCCGGGCTCCCCCGCCCGCGCCCCACCGCTGACCGCCGCGAGCTCCCGGCGGTGAGCCGGGACATGGGCCCGGACGCGACCGAGGGAGGGGCCGGAGCCCCTCCCTCGTGACGTGTTCGTGTTCGTTGCTCGTGCGGGCCGGTGCGACCGGCCCGCGCTCAGGCCTTGGCCAGCTTGGGGGCCGGGATCTCCTTGTTGGCGACCTTCTTGAAGGTGGCGCCGACGGTGACCTTGGGGGCCTTCTTGGCCTTGACCTTCACGGTCTCACCGGTGCGGGGGTTCCGGGCGGTGGTGGCCTTCTTGGCCACCTGCTCGAACGAGACGAAGCCGGTGAGGGCGATCTTGTCGCCCTTGGCGACGCTGGCGAGGACGGTCTCCTCGAAGGCCCGCAGCACGTTCGAAGCGGTGGTCTTGTCGACGTCTGCCTGGGCCGCGACCTGCGCGACGAGCTCGGCCTTGGTGATGTTGGCCACGGCCAACCTCCTGGGTTCGTAGGGGTAGAACGACCCGACATGTGAGTGTTCGGGACCGCTGAGGTCAAGTATTTCCCCGTTCGCGGCGCGTTCGGTGGATACCCCGGCTCCGGCGGTGCCCCCGTACCATGGCCGGGTGCTGGAGGACGGGACCTACGACGCCATCGTGGTGGACGCCGACGACGGCGCCGACGCCGGCACGGTGGTCCTGCACCTGGCGGTCGCGTCCGGTGCCCACAAGGGCGAGGTCGTGACCGTGACCGCCGCCGGGTTGGGACGCGACGCGCTCGACCTCCTCGCCGTCCCGGCCACCATCGTCGTGGTCGACGGCGCGCCTGCCGTCAGCCTCGAGGGCTGAGCGCGCCGGCGATCGCCGACGCCACCGACGCGGCGTGGGCGTCGTCGTCGTAGCGGGTGCGCGGCCAGAAGAAGCCGCGCAGGCCGTCGCCCTTGGTCCGGGGCACGACGTGCACGTGGAGGTGCGGCACGCTCTGGCTCACCTGGTTGTTCATGGCCACGAACGTGCCCTGGGCGCCGGTGGCGTCGCGCACCGCCGACGACAGCGCGTGCACCCGCTCGAAGAGCGGCCCCACCGACGCCACCGGCAGGTCGGGCAGCGTCACCACGTGGGTGCGCGGCACCACGAGCGTGTGCCCGGCGAAGAGCGGGCGGATGTCGAGGAAGGCCACGACGACGTCGTCGCGGAGCACCTCGTGGGCCGG
>DATAGR010000600.1:0-2055 GCA_036263575.1 Aquihabitans sp.
GGGAGCCGGCACAACCCGCAGTACGGCAGCGACGAGCTGGCCCGCTGGCTGCCCCGGGCCGGCGTGGCCTACGCGTGGGAGCGCGACCTGGGCGGCCGCCGCCGGCCCGTGCCCGACTCCCGGCACGTCGCCCTCCGCCACCCGGCCTTCCGGGCCTACGCCGACCACATGGAGACCCCGGCGTTCCTCGACGGGGTCGACCGGCTCCTCGCCCTCGGCGAGGGCAGCGCCGTCATGTGCAGCGAGTCGGTGTGGTGGCGCTGCCACCGGCGCCTGCTCGCCGACCACCTCGCGCTCGTGCGCGGCGTCGAGGTCGTCCACGTCATGCACGACGGCCGGGCGACGCCCCACCCGCCCACCGACGGCGTGCGGGTCGACGGCGACCGGCTCGTCTACGACGTGGGCGCCACGCCGTCGCTGCTGGACGGGGCCGGCAGACGAGCGACGGGCGACCGCGACGCCGATCCGCCCTAACGTCGCGGTGGGGGATCGGGAGGACCGATGGTCGTGGTGGATCGGGTGAGGCGCGAGGCGACCGGCACCGAGGTGCTGGTGCTGCGCGCCCTCGGGCCCTGCACCCTCGAGCTCGACGGCGAGCCGCGCGCCATCGGCGGTCCTCGCCCGCAGGCCGTGCTGCTCCGCCTGGCGCTCGCAGGTGGGCACCTGGTGACCGCCGAGCGGCTCGTGGCCGACCTCTGGGGCGACGACGCGCCGAGGTCGGTCGTCACGACGCTCCAGGGCTACCTGTCCCGGCTCCGCACCGCCCTCGGCGACCCCCGCCGGCTGCGGCGGGAGGGCCCCGGCTACGTCCTCGACCTCGCCGACGACGAGGTGGACCTCCGTCGGTTCGAGGCGCTGGTGGACCGGGCCACGGACGAGGCCGACCTGGTGCCCCGGGTGGAGCTGCTCGAGGAGGCGCTCGGCCTGTGGAGGGGGAGCGCGCTGGTCGACGTGGCCGACACCGAGTGGGCCGGTCCCAGCGCCGTGCGGCTGGAGGAGCGGCGGCTCGAGGCGATCGAATGCCGCTTCGACGCGCTGCTGGACCTGGGCCGCCACGCCACCGTGGTGCCCGAGATCGAGCAGACCGTGAGCGACCACCCGTACCGCGAGCGATTCACGGCCCAGCTGATGACCGCGCTCTACCGGTGCGGCCGCCAGGCCGACGCGCTGCGCGCCCTCGAACGGGCCCGGCGGACCCTGCTCGAAGAGGTGGGGCTCGACCCCTCGCCCGACCTCATGGCCCTCGAGGCGGCGATCCTCGCCCACGACCCGAGCCTGCGCGCGCCGTCGCCCCCACCGGCGGCGGCCGCCGGACCCGCCTCGCCGCTGCCGGGCACGGGCGGGCGGGGGTTCGAGTCCGTGCCGGCGCTGCCGCCGGCGGTCCGCCGCCAGGCGGCGCAGGCCTTCGTGGGCCGCGCCCAGCCCCTCGGCGAGCTCCGGACCGCCTGGCAGGACGTCGTCGACGGGCAGCGCGGCCTCGTGCTGCTCGAGGGCGAGGCCGGGGCCGGCAAGTCGCGCCTCGCCGCTCGCTTCGCGGCGGAGCTGCACGACGAGGGGGCCGTCGTGCTGTGGGGCCGCTCGGCCGAGGAGTCGATCCTCCCGTACGGGCCGGTGGTCGAGGCCCTCCGCACCGCGCTGACGGGGGCCCCGGCGGAGGTGGTCCAGCGGGTGGTGGACGCCCGCCCCGGCCTGCGGTCGCTGCGGCCCTTCCTCGTCCCCGCCGACGACGTCGAGGAACCGGGGCCGGACGCGTCGGGCGACGGCGGCGACAGGTACCGGCTCTTCGAGGCGGTCAGCGAGCTGGTCCACGACGAGTCGCGCCAGGCACCGATCCTCTTCGTGCTCGACGACCTGCAGTGGGCGGACCCACCGACCCTCCGGTTGCTCCAGCACCTCCTCCAGCACCAGCGCCCCGGGCGGGTCCTCCTCCTCGCGACGGTCCGGACCGTGCCCGTGACCGAGAACCCGGCCCTCGACGCGCTGCTGTGGGAGGCGCGGCGCGACCACCTGCTCACGCGCATCGCCCTCGACGGCCT
The DNA here is from genome assembly GCA_036263575.1 of Aquihabitans sp. Classification (GTDB taxonomy): domain Bacteria; phylum Actinomycetota; class Acidimicrobiia; order Acidimicrobiales; family Iamiaceae; genus Aquihabitans. The sequence continues at coordinate 2,037 of DATAGR010000600.1, forward strand.
CAGCCACGACGAGGTGGCC
>DATAGR010000601.1:0-3864 GCA_036263575.1 Aquihabitans sp.
GCCGTCGTGCGGCCGTCGAACCCGTCGGGAGCACCGGTCGCGTGAGGCGCGACGTCAGAGGGCGCCGAGGTTGCGCAGGTTGGAGCGGGCGATGTCGAGCATCTTGCCGACGCCGCCCTCCAGGACGGTCTTGCCAGCCGCGGTGGCGAAGCCGCGGATCTGCTGGCCGGTCACGTGGGGCGGCACCGAGAGCGCGTACGGGTCGGTGACCACGTCGACGACGGTGGGACCGGGAGATGCCAGCGCCTTGGCCAACCCGGTGCGGACGTCGGCCGGGTCCTCGATGCGGATGCCCTCGAGGCCGGCCGCGGTGGCGATGCCGGCGAAGTCCACCGCGCCGAGGGCGGTGCCGTACGACGGGAAGCCCTCCACGAGCATCTCGAGGTCGACGAGGCCGAGCGTGGAGTTGTTGAACACGACGACGGTGAGCGAGAGGTCGTGGAGGCGGGCCGTCAGCAGCTCGCCGAGCAGCATCGAGAGGCCGCCGTCACCGGACATGGCGACCACCTGGCGGTCGGGGAACGTGGAGGCGGCACCGATGGCGTGGGGGAGCGCGTTCGCCATCGTGCCGTGGACGAACGAGCCCAGGACGCGGCGGCGGCCGTTGGGCGTGAGGTAGCGGGCGGCCCAGACGTTGTTCATGCCGGTGTCGACGGTGAAGACGGCGTCGTCGGCGGCGAGCTCGTCGAGCACGTCGGCGACGTGCTCGGGGTGGATGGGCGTGCGCTGGCCCCGGTCGCCCGTGTAGGCCTCGACGACGCGCCGCAGCGCGCGCTCGTGCCGGCGCAGCATGTCCGAGAGGAAGGCCTTCGACGCCTTCCTGTCGACGAGGGGTGCGAGAGCGCGGAGCGTCTCGCGGACGTCGCCGTGGACGGCGACCTCCAGCGCGGTCCGCCGGCCGAGGTGGCCCGCGTGGTCGTCGACCTGGGCCGTCCGCTGCCCCGGGAGGAACGTGTCGTACGGGAAGTCGGTCCCGAGGAGGACGAGGAGCTCGGCCTCGTGGACCGCGTCGTAGCAGGCGCCGTACCCGAGGAGCCCGTTCATCCCGACGTCGTAGGGGTTGTCGTGCTGGATCCACTCCTTGCCACGCAGCGAGTGGCCGATCGGGGCGCCGGTCGCCCGAGCCAGGTCCATGACCTCGGCGTGGGCGCCACGGACGCCGGCGCCGCAGAAGAGCGTGACGGTCTCGGCGGCGTTGATGGCGTCGGCGAGCTGCCGGACCTGGGACGGAGGCGGGCTGACCCGACCCCGCTCGACGCAGACGACCGCGGGGCCGGTCGGCCGGCTCACCTCGAGGTCGGCGACGTTGCCTGGCACCACGAGGACCGAGACCCCCTGCGATGCCAGCGCCTCCTGGATGGCGATGCGGGGCATCCGGGGCATCTGGTCGGCCCCGGAGAGCGTCTGGCACCACACGCTGGCGTCCATGAAGAGCCACTCGGGTCGCGTCTCCTGGAAGAAGCTCGTACCGATCTGGTGGGTGGGGATGTGCGAGGCGATGGCCAGCACGGGGGCCGAGCTGCGGTTGGCGTCGTAGAGCCCCTGGATGAGGTGGGTGTTGCCGGGCCCCGAGCTCCCTGCGCACACGGCGAGCGTGCCGGTGAGCTGGGCCTCGGCGGAGGCGGCGAGGGCGCCGGCCTCCTCGTTGTGGACGTGCACCCACTCGATGCCGTCGGCGCGGCGGATGGCGTCGACGATCGGGTTCAGGCTGTCGCCCACCACCCCGTAGACGCGCCGGACCCCGGTCTGGACGAGGACCTCGACCAGCTGCTCGGCGACGTTCACGACCCCTCCGGGAAGATGTCGAGGGGCAGGACCGCGGTGACCAGGAAGTTGGGGACGTCGGCCATCTCGCTGACCTTCAGGTCGACGGCCACGCTGCAGATCGCGTACGCCTGCTGCCGACTGAAGCCCCGGTCCAGCTCCAGGTGGTCGACCATGTTGAGCAGCGCGTTCCGCGCGGCGACGGTGAGGTCCTCCGAGTGGTTCCTGCCGTCGCGGTCGACCGAGAGCCCGGTGGTGGCGAAGAACCGGCGGGGCCCCTGCATCTCGGGCGACACGACGTAGCCGTCGCGCTCGAACTGCACATCCCGGATGCCCCGCTCGGCGGCGACGCCCTTGCGGACATCGAAGCGCACCCGCAGCGTGGCGTCCATCTCGATGGCCGTCCCGCACACCTCGCAGTCGCCCTGGGCGAAGTGGGCGTCGCCTGCCGAGAACAGCGCCCCCTCGACCCAGACCGGCAGGAACAGCCGGGTGCCTGCACACGTCTGCTTGATGTCGAGGTTGCCGCCGATCTCTCGTGGCGGGATGGTTCGCAACGCCTCCGAGGCGAGGCCCAGGTCCGAGGGGACCGCACCCGATGCGTCGGGCAGCAGCACGTAGCCGGAGCGGTCGAAGAGGGCCTGCTCTCGCGCCGTGATCTGCGCCATCAGCTCTCGCGAGGGTGCGACCCCCATGATCCCCATGAAGGGTGCACCAGGGATCGCCACGCCCGGCACGTCGTCCGAGCGAGCCCACCCGTCATCGAGGTCCCACTTCACGAGGTACGGGTCGGGGAAGTCGTCGCGCAGGAAGCCGAACCCGGGCACCTGGGCCGTGTAGCCGTAGTCGTCCGGTGCCACCTCGAGGATGTCGACGACCAGCAGATCGCCCGGCTCCGCGCCCTCCACGTGGACCGGTCCGGTGAGCGGGTGGACCAGGCCCAGGTCGACGTGGGCGACGTCCGCCGCCGACGCCCGCCGGTGGAACTGGCGGTCGAACGCGTCACGGGTCTCGAGCACGACCTCTTCGCCCGGCTGGCACCGCACGGCCGCGGCGACGTCCGGGTGCCAGCGGTTGTGACCGGTCGCCGGCTCCTTGCCGAGCGGGATCGAACGATCGATGCGGACCGCATGGGTGGTCATGGCGCCTCCAGGTGGTCCCGCCGACGGGTGTCGCGGGCTGCTGGCCCACGATGCGCCGATCGCCGTGCCGGTCGAGCCCGTGCCAAGCCCTGGTCCCCCGGTGACCGGTTCAGCGTGCGACGAGGGTGTCGGCGGTCCTCGAGAGCGCCGACCACTCCTCCAGCTCGGCGAGCTGGGCGTCGAGGGACCCCTTGACCAACGCGAGCCCGTTGCTCCCGGTGATCAGCCGCAGCGGTGGTTCGGGGGCGTCGGCCGCGCCGAGGATCGCGCGTGCGACGCCGTCCGGGCTGTCGTACGCGTCGGCCGGCAGGGCCGCGGTCTCTCGCGCGACCACGCGCACGGTCCCGTCGTAGTCGGCGATGGTGGCGGCCTGGTCGAAGTTCGCCCCGAACGGTGTGGCCGTGGGTCCTGGCTCCACCAGGGTCACCTCGATCCCGAGGGGCCGGACCTCGGCCACGAGCGCTTCGGTCATGCCCTCGACGGCGTACTTCGTCGCGCACAACAGGCCGACGCCCGCGTGCCCGGTGCGTCCGTAGAAGGAGGACCCCTGGAAGATGTGACCGCTCCCCTGGGACCGCAGCACCGGGAGCGTCGCCCGAAGGACGTTGAGGACGCCGAACACGTTGGTGTCGAAGATCTGTCGCGCTTGTTCGTCGCTGGCCTCCTCGACGGCGCCGAAGAGCCCGTAGCCGGCGTTGTTGGCGACGAGGTCGATGCGGCCGAACGCCTCGAGCCCTCGTTCGACGGCTGCGTCCACCTCGTCTCGTCGGCGGACGTCGGCTGGGATGGCGACGACGCGACCGCTGTGCTCCAGGACGATCGGGTCGAGTGGTCGGGTGCGCCGCGCCAAGGCGATGACGTGATCGCCGCGGCCGGCTGCGGCGCGCGTGAGCGCGAGGCCGATGCCCGAGGAGGCACCCGTGATGAACCAGGTGGGAGCTGCTGTGTGGACCATGGT
>DATAGR010000602.1:0-2555 GCA_036263575.1 Aquihabitans sp.
GTCAACCGGTCGCGGGGGCGGCAGGGGGCCACCGTAGGATCGCCCGCCATGACCCGCGTGTTCTCCGGCATCAAGCCCACCGGCAACGTCCACCTCGGCAACCTGCTGGGGGCGCTGGTGCGCTGGGTCGACGACCAGCACCGGGCCGACAGCACGTACTGCGTGGTGGACCTCCACGCCCTCACCGTGCCGCAGGACCCCGAGGAGCTGCGCGCCACCAGCCTCGGGCTGGCCCAGATCCTGCTCGCGGTGGGGCTCGATCCCGAGGTGTGCACCCTGTTCGTGCAGAGCCACGTCCACCAGCACGCCGAGCTGGCGTGGCTCATGGAGTGCACGGCGTCCTACGGCGAGCTCAGCCGCATGACCCAGTTCAAGGACAAGTCGGCCAAGGGCCAGTTCACCTCGGGCGGGCTGTTCACGTACCCGGCGCTGATGGCGGCCGACATCCTCCTCCACGACACCGACCAGGTCCCCGTCGGCGACGACCAGCGCCAGCACGTCGAGCTGACCCGAGACCTCGCCGAGCGCTTCAACGCCCGCTACGGGCAGACCTTCACCATCCCCGAGGCGACGTACCCGGTCGCCGGCGCCCGGGTGATGGACCTCCAGGACCCGTCCTCGAAGATGTCGAAGAGCGACGACCAGGCCGCCGGCACGATCCTCGTGCTCGACGACCCCAAGGTCATCGAGCGCAAGCTCAAGCGGGCGGTCACCGACACCGAGTCCGAGGTCCGCTACGACGTCGCCGCCAAGCCCGGCGTGTCGAACCTCCTGTCCATCCTCGGCGCCGCCACCGGGCGCACCCCGGAGGAGGCGGCCGAGGGCTATCACCAGTACGGCCCGCTCAAGGCCGACACCGCCGCCGCGGTGGTCGAGTGCCTGGCGCCGATCCAGGCCCGCCACGCCGAGCTGGCCGCCGATGCCGCCGAGACCACCCGCTTGCTCGCCATCGGGTCGGCCAAGGCCGCCGAGCGGGCCGCGGCCACGCTCGATCGGGCCCGGACGAACATCGGGCTCCTCCCCCGGTGAGCTCCGGCCGGCCCGTCGGCGGGCGAGGGCGCCGGCCGGTTCAGTCGTCGTCGGCGTCCTTCAGGGCGTGGCCGATCTCGGCCGGCACCGTCCAGCGCTCGGGCGGGAGGTGGTGCTCGGTGACCCACGCCACGGTGAGGGGCGCCGAGCCGGCCATGCCGAGCAGCTCGCCGCCGAGCCGCGGGTGCTCGACGTAGAGGCCCACCCGGCGGGTGAAGCCCCGGGTCTCGCTCCAGGCGATGGCCTGGTCCGTGCCGGCCAGCTTGGTGGACAGGGTGGCGATCACCCGGCCGTAGGTGCCGAGGCCCGAGACCACCTTGCCGCAGTCGTGGAGCAGGGCGGCGGCGAGCACCGGGCGGGTGGCCTGGTCGCCCAGGGCCCGCTCGACCCGGCGAGCCACCCCGGCGGCGTGGCGCCGGTCGACGCGGGACATGCGACGCCAGACGTCGAGCTCGCCGGGGAGCAGCTGGGACGCCGCCCAGTCCCGGTCGGCCGCCGACGGCCCCCGGGGCACGACGGAGCCGACGAACCGCTTGACCAGGTGGGCGCCGCCGGCCATCGGGGGCTACGCGTGGTCGATGCAGTAACGGGTGGCCGGCATGGCCTCGAGGCGGGCCTCCCCGATGGGGCCACCGCAGGTCTCGCAGGTGCCGTACGTGCCCTCGTCGAGCCGGGCCATGGCCCCCTCGACCTGGGCCAGCTGGTCCCGGAAGGCGGCGGCCAGCGTGGCGTTCTCGCCCTGTTCGGCGGCGACCTGGGCGGAATCGGCGAAGTTCTCGTCGAAGTCGGGGGCGGCGGAACCGTCGGCGTCGAGCTCGGTGAGCTGGCGCTGGAGGTCGGCGCGCTCGGCGGCCAGGTCGTCGCGCAGCTTCGAGAGGTCGGTCGTTGCCATGGGGGCAGGCTACCCGGGCCCGTCGGGCGCCCCGATCGCCCGGTAGGACCGCCGGCCGGTCACCCGTCCGTGGTCGCCCGGGGGTGCGCCGACCGGTACACCGACAGCAGCCGGTCGGTGCTGACCAGCGTGTACACCTGCGTGGTGCTGATCGAGGCGTGCCCGAGCAGCTCCTGCACGGTGCGGATGTCGGCGCCGTGGTCGAGCATGTGGGTGGCGCACGAGTGCCGCAGGACGTGGGGGCTCAACCGGCCCTCGAGGCCCACCCGCTCCCCCGCCCGGTGGACCACGATCCAGGCGCCCTGGCGCGAGAGGCGCCCGCCGCGGGTGTTGAGCAGCAGGGCCTCGGCGTCGCCGCGGCGGGCCCAGCGCTCGGGCTCGAGCTCCGGGCGTCCGCCCGGGCCCAGCCACGCGACGAGGGCGGCGGTGGCGTGGCTGCCGAGGGGCACGATCCGCTCCTTGGCGCCCTTGCCGAAGGCCCGCAGGAGGCCGGCGTCGAGGTCGAGGTCGGCGAGCGAGAGCCCGACGAGCTCCGAGATCCGCAGGCCGGTGCCGTAGAGGACCTCGAGGATGACCCGGTCGCGCCGGGCCAGGGGCTCGTCGCCGACCACCGAGGCCAGGAGGCGCTCGACCT
>DATAGR010000603.1:0-3850 GCA_036263575.1 Aquihabitans sp.
CTCGAGCCGGCCAACCCACCCCACCCGCCTGCAGCGACACCACGCAGGCCGCCGCAGACATCGGCATCCACCCCAGCCACTACCGCCACCCCCTCGGCGAACGCCTCGACCCGAGCGCCGTCTACTTCCCGCCGAACACGAGGTGGCGACCGCCGACCGAGGCGGACTGGCCGCGAGCAGGCGACGCACCCGACGCCCCGGGCGCCGACCCACCGCCCGAGGCCCGCCGCCCGCTCGCCGAGCCGACCCGCCGGACGCGCCAAACCGAGCACTGCGCGCCTCGGACCCGGCACCGCGCGCCTCGAGGTCTCGGCGTGAGGCCGACGGCCCCGAGTCGGCCGACCCACCTGCCGCCTAGCGCTCCGACGCCGAGACGAGATCTCGGCGACGAGGCACCTCGGGCCCACACCGCCTCACGACCGCAACGGGGCTCGGGCGCCGGCCCCGGCGCTTCACGGACGGACGGGCGCTCGGCCGGCCCAGTGGCTCAGGCGCCGGGGAACCAGAGGGCGATCTCGCGCTCGGCTGACTCCGGGCCGTCCGAGCCGTGCACCAGGTTCTCGTTCGTGGTGGTGGCGAAGTCGCCGCGGATCGAACCGGGCTGGGCGTCGGTGACCTTCGTCTTGCCGATCAGGATGCGGCCCAGCTCCCAGGTGTCGTCGCCCGGCCCCTCGACGATCATGGCGAACACCGGCGACCGGGTCAGGAAGGCGACGAGCTCGCCGAAGAACGGCTTGTCGGCGTGCTCGGCGTAGTGGGCCTCGGCCAGATCGCGATCGGCCGTGCGCAGCTCGGCGGCGGCGAGGCGCAGCCCCTTGCGCTCGATGCGGGCGACGATCTCGCCCACGAGCCCGCGCTCCACGGCGTCGGGCTTGCACATGATGAAGGTCCGGTTCGTCATAAGGCGGACGAACCTAGCGAGCCGCCGGCGACGCCGACGAACCCCCTACTCCCCGGGCTGGCCGCCGTCGCCGGACCAGCGCCCGTCGCTGCGCAGGGTCAGGACCTCGACGCCGTCGTCGGTCACGAGCAGCGTGTGCTCGAACTGCGCCGTGCGCTTCCCGTCGACGGTCGACGCCGTCCAGTCGTCGTCCCAGAGGCGGTGCCGCCAGTCGCCCACCGTGATCATCGGCTCGATCGTGAAGACCATGCCGGGCTCGAGCACCTTGACCGCGCGCGGGTCGTAGTAGTGCGGGATGGCGAGGTCGGTGTGGAACGTCTCGCCGATGCCGTGGCCGATGAACGAGCGCACGACACCGAAGCCGGCGCCCTCGGCGTGCTCCTGGATCGCCTGCCCGATCACGTGGATCGGACGCCCCGGCCGCACCTGCTGGATTGCCCGCTCGAGGCACTCGCGCGTCACGCGCACGAGTCGCTGCGACTCGGGGTCGACGGTGCCGACGAGGAAGGTGGCGTTCGTGTCCCCGTTGACGCCTTCCCGGAAGCAGGTGACGTCGAGGTTCACGATGTCGCCATCGCGCAGCGGGCGGCTGTCGGGGATCCCGTGGCAGATGACCTCGTTGACGGACGTGCAGAGCGACTTCTTGTAGCCGTTGTAGTTGAGCGGGCTCGGGTAGGCGCCGGCCTCGACCGTGAGCCGGTGGCACAGCTCGTCGAGCTCGTCGGTGGTGACGCCGGGCGCGACGGCGGCGCCGACCTGGGCCAGGACGTCGCCGGCGAGGCGGCCGGTCCGGCGCATGCGCTCGATCACGTCGGCCGACTTCACGTCGGGCTCGGTGCGGTTGCTCCCGCTCCCGGTGTCGGCCCACGGCGGTCGCTCGATCCCCGTCGGCACCTCCCGCGGGGGCGACAGGGTGCCGGGCACGACGCGGTCGGTCGTGGGCTTGTGGCAGCGCTTGAACTTCTGGCCGCTGCCGCACCAGCACGGGTCGTTGGGACGGACCTTCGAGAGGGCCGTGACGGGGGCGGTCATGCATCCACCTCGGTTCGCAGGACGATGCGGGCGGGGCCGACGACGTAGAGGGACCCGGTGACGAGGACGAGGTCGTCCGGACTGGCCAGGCCCAGGGCGCGGTGCACGGCCTGGTCGACGGAGGAGACGGCCTCGGCGACGATGCCCAGGCCGTCAGCCGCCGCCGCGACCTCGGGCGCCGGGATGGCGCGGGGCGAGTCCGGGGTGCACGCGATGAGGAAGCCGGCGTCGGCGGCCCCGAGGGCGTCGAGCATCTCGGCCGGGTCGCGCCCGCCGAGGAAGCCGGCCACGATGATGACGCTGCCCGCCAGCGTGAACTCCTCCCGCAGCGTCGCTGCGCAGGCGGCCGCGCCATCGAGGTTGTGGGCGGCGTCGAGCACGACGGTCGGTTCGCGGTGGACGACCTCGAACCGGCCCGGCACCTGGACGGCGGCGAAGGCCTCGGTCACGACGTCGTCGTCCAGGCGGCGGTCGAAGAACGCCTCGACCGCGGCGAGGGCGATGGCGACGTTGTCGGCCTGGTGCTCGCCGTGGAGGGGGACGAAGACGTCGTCGATCGTGCCCGACGGCGTCCGGAGCGAGATGCTGCGCCCACCGAGGGCCAGCATCGACTGCTCGGCGTCGAAGTCGGTGCCCCGCCACCACGTCGTGGCCGCCTCGGTGCCGGCCAGCAGGTCGCGCAGCTGCGGGTCGACCTCGCCGCACACGAAGGTGGCACCCGGCTTCACGATCCCGACCTTCTCGCCGGCGATCGCCTCGCGCCACGCACCGACGCCGTCGGTGTGGTCGTGCCCGACGTTCGTGAGGACGGCCACGGCTCCGTCGGCGACGTTCGTGGCGTCGTAGCGACCGAGCATCCCGACCTCGACCACCGCCACGTCGACCGCGTTGTCGGCGAACCAGGTGAAGGCGGCCGCGGTGAGGATCTCGAAGTAGCTGGGCGCGACCCCGGCGACCTCCTCGACGGCCGCCACCGCGCCGATGACCCGGGCCAGCTCGTCGTCGGCGATGGGCTCGCCATCCCAGGAGAGGCGCTCGTTGATCTGCTCGAGGTGCGGGCTGGTGTAGGTCCCGACGGACAGGCCGGCGACGCGCAGCAGCTCGGTGACCATGCGCGCCACCGACCCCTTGCCGTTCGTGCCGGTGATGTGGATGACCGGGTACGCCGCCTGCGGGTCGCCCAGCACCCCGACGAGCCGGCGCATGCGGTCGAGCGAGAGGCCCTCGGCCCGGCCCGCGGTGGCTTCGAGGTTGGTGTGCTGGTCGAGGTAGCGCAGGGCAGCGGTCAGGTTCACGGTGCGCCCACGCTACCGGCGGCGATCCCAGCCCGAGGCCGGCCGGCTGGCCGTCGGGCTCAGGCGGCGAGCGACGCAGCGCGGGCGCGAGCCGAGGCCACGGCCCCGGCCACCTGGGGGCGGGCCGCGTCGACCACGTCGGCCAGGCCGGCGCGCCCGGTGGCCAGCGCGCCCGCCACCTGCGGACGGGAGGCGTCGACCGCCTCGCCCACCACGTCGACGGCGCGCTCGGCGGCGGCCAGCACCGACGGGACCAGCGTGGTGGTGACGGTGTCGCCCACGTCGTGGAGCTGGTCGGCGACGGTGCCGTAGGCCGACTCCAGGGCCGGGCGCACCGTGGTGGTCACCCGCTGCACCGCACCCGAGCCGGCGAGCTCGGCGGCGAGGGCCGCAGCGGCGGCGCGGGCGCGGCGGTCGAGGACGAACCCCACCACCCCGCCGGCGACCACGCCCTCGGCCACGCCCTTGGCCACGGCCGGCAGCGGATCGGGCTGGGACCCGGCGGTGGCACTGGCCGGTCGGCGGAACGCCTGGAGGGCGGCGATGGCGCCGCCGACGGAGCCGCCGACGAGGGCACCCTTCACGAGCTGGTTCACCGGGGATCCTCCGGGGAGCGAGCGGG
>DATAGR010000604.1:0-6973 GCA_036263575.1 Aquihabitans sp.
CGATCGGCAGGTCCCGCCCGTCGTAGGACAGGCGCCGGATGCCCTCGACCGTGCCGGCGCACGAGCCGTCGAGCTCGACGACCTGGCCGCGGGAGCCGGCGGGGTCGGACGGGTCGGCCGGCGTCTCGCCGTCGAGGCGGAGGTAGCGCGACGCGTCCTCCACCACGCCGTAGGGCTCGGAGGCCACCACGTAGAGGTCGTCGTCGAGGCCGACGTAGAGGGCCTGGCCGCTCCCCCGCAGCGCGAGCTGGAGGCGATCGGGCGCACCGGCCACGTTGGCGGCGATGGCGACCGAGCCGTCGAAGCGGCGCACGCTCTGGCGGAAGGCCTCGACGGCTTCGTCGCCGGCGGCGAGGCGCCGGGAGACCAGCGTCGGGATCACCTTGGCGTCGCTCGTGATCTCGGCGGCGATGCGCAGCTCGTCGGCCACCTTGAGGTCGGCGAAGTTGTCGACGTCGCCGTTCAGCGCCGCGGTCACGTAGGGGCCGTCGGCCCGGTCGACCTCGTCGGAGTTCATGGGGTGGGCGTTCGGCTGGGAGATGATGCCGATGGAGGCCCAGCGGGTGTGGCCGAGGACCGTGGCCTCCGCCGTGTCGGCGACGAGGGCCCGGTGGAGCAGCGCGTCGGTGCGCATCGCCTCGCGCAGGACGCGCGTGTTGTCGCCCAGCTCCCCGATCTCGGCGGCGGCCTTGTAGACGAGGCTGAGGTGGCCCTCGGGCGTGACCCGCGCCGCGCCGGCGGTGAACAGGCCGTCTGCCGCCCGACCGGCCAGCAGGGCGGCGACCGCGGGGTGGTCGAGATCGAGGCCGTGGTCGCGGATCAGGACCGTGAGGCCGGCGGAGTCCCGGCCCCGCACCTCCAGGCGGTCGATGGCCGACAGCGCGGCCTGGATCGACGCGAACCCCTCGATGGCCGAGCGCGACGCCTCGGCGCCGGCCAGGTCGGCCACGGCGCGGGCGGCCCGGAGCCGGTCCCGCTGGACCGCCCAGAGGGCGTCCTTGAGCCGGATCACCGCCGCGTTCACGGCTTCGAGGCCGGCGGGATCGGCTGGTTGGTCGTCGAGGGCCGCCTCGCGCTCGGCGAGGGCGGCGGCCGTGTCCGACACCAGGCCGTCGAGGCTGGTGGCCAGCGAGCGATCGGCGAGGAGGGCGCGGATGCCCGGCGTGCCCCGCAGCAGCCGGTCGACCTGCTCGGCGGCCCCGGCGACCTCGGCGACCTCGGCCGCCAGGGCAGCGGGATCGGCGGCGCGGAGGCGGTCGGCGGTGCCCTCGAGGAGCGCGAGGAGCTGGTCGGAGCCGGGCGGCGTGCGCTCGCTGCGACGGCGGAGCACCGCGATGATGCCGCACATGTGGGTGGCCTCCGGGTCGGACGGATCGAACCGGAGGGCGCCCCGGTGACCGCACCAATGTACCGGCGGGGTGGTGGCCGCCAGGCGGCTGGGTTCAGCCGGCCGTCGAGCGCACCGCGGCGTCGAGGTCGTGGGCGACCTCGTGGGCCTCGCCGTCAGTGGGCGCCTCGACCATGACCCGGACCACCGGCTCGGTCCCGCTCGACCGCAGCAGCACCCGGCCCCGGGCGCCGAGTCGGGCCTCGGCCTCGGCCAGCGGCCCGGCGACGAGGTGGGCCAGGTCGGGGCGGCGCTGCGCGGTGCGCACGTTCACCAGCACCTGCGGCAGCCGCACCATGGCCTCGGCGGCCAGGTCGGCGAGGGGACGACCGGACCGGACCACCAGGTCGAGCAGGAACAGGCCGGTGAGGAGGCCGTCGCCCGTGGTGGCCAGGTCGCGGAAGATGACGTGCCCCGACTGCTCGCCGCCGAGCGAGTAGCCGTTGCGGTCGAGCTCCTCCAGCACGTAGCGGTCGCCCACCTGGGTGTCGACGACCTCGATCCCGTGGGCGGCCATGCCCTGGCGGAAGCCGAGGTTGCTCATGACGGTGACGACCACCGTGTCCTCGGCCAGCACCCCCCGCCGCCGGCGGTCGATGGCGCACACCGCGATGATCTGGTCCCCGTCGACCAGGGCGCCCTCGGCGTCGACCGCGAGCACCCGGTCGGCGTCCCCGTCGAAGGCCAGGCCGACCTGGGCGCCGGCGGCCACCACGGCGGCCTGGAGGTCGCCGGGGTGGGTCGAGCCGCAGCCGTCGTTGATGTTGAGCCCGTCGGGCTCGTCGTGGATCGCCGACACGTCGGCGCCGAGCGCTCGCAGCACCTCGGTGGCGAGACCGGCCGCCGCGCCGTTGGCGGTGTCGACCACGACCCGCAGCCCGTCGAGGCGGCGACCCTCCAGGACCTCGTGGACCAGCCGGTCCCGGTAGCGGTGGACCGCGTCGAGGTCCGTGGCGAGGGTCCCGACGTCGGCCCCGAGCGGGCGGGGCCTCGGGTCGCCCTGGGTGCCCAGCGCGGTGAGCTCGGCCTCCAGCGCCTCCTCCACGTCGTCGGAGAGCTTGCGCCCGCCGGGGGCGAAGAGCTTGATGCCGTTGTCGGCGAAGGGGTTGTGCGACGCCGAGATCATCGCTGCGCCCACACCGTCGACCGCCGACAGGTGGGCCACCGCCGGGGTGGGCAGGACGCCCAGGTCGACCACGTCCACGCCCTCCGACGCCAGGCCGGCGGCGAGCGCCGCGGCGAGCGAGGGGCCCGAGCGCCGGGTGTCGCGCCCGATCAGCCAGCGGCGGCCGCCCACGACCCGTGCCGCGGCCCGCCCGAGGGCGAGCGCAAGCTCGGGGGTGAGCTCGCTGTTGGCGACGCCCCGCACGCCGTCGGTGCCGAACTTCAACGTCATGCGGAGAGGTCCTTCGCCACGGGGCGCGATCGCCGGCCGGGCCGCCGGGCGAGGACTAGCGCTTCGAGTACTGCGGGGCCTTGCGGGCCTTCTTGAGGCCGTACTTCTTGGATTCCTTCTTGCGGTCGTCACGGGTGAGGAACCCGGCCCGCTTGAGGGTGGTGCGCAGCTCGGGGTCGAGCTCGATGAGGGCCCGGGCGATGGCCAGGCGCAGGGCGCCGGCCTGGCCGGTGACGCCGCCGCCGTGCATGGTCACGTCGACGTCGTAGGCCTCCTCGAGCTGGGTCAGGCGCAGCGGCTCGGTGAGGATCATGCGGTGCGTCGGGTTCGGGAAGAACACCTCGACGTCACGGCCGTTGATGGTGATGGTGCCGTCGCCGGCGCGGAGGCGGGCTCGGGCGACGGCTTCCTTGCGGCGGCCGGTGGACTGCACCAGGGGCTTGGTCACGGTCGTGCTCCTCTTACGCCCGGCGGCGGGCGTCGGCCAGCTCGAGCGGTTGCGGCTGCTGGGCAGCGTGCGGGTGGGTGGGGCCGGCGTAGACCTTCAGCTTCTTGAGCTGGGCCCGGCCGAGGCGGGTGTGGGGCAGCATGCCGCGGATGGTGTTGCGGACGGCGTCCTCGGGCTTGCGGGCGAGGTAGTCGGCGTAGGTCCGGCTGCGGATGCCGCCCGGGAACCCGGAGTGGCGGTAGACCTGCTTCTTCTCGGCCTTGTCGGAGGTGAGGACCACCTTGTCGGCGTTGATGATCACGACGTGGTCGCCGGTGTCGATGTGGGGGGCGAAGGTGGGCTTGTGCTTGCCGCGGAGGATGCGGGCGACCTCGGTGGCCAGGCGGCCGAGCACCAGGCCGTCGGCGTCGACGATGACCCACGCACGGTCGATCTCGGAGGCTTTGGGGCTGTAGGTGGGCACGCGGGATCCTCGGCTCGAACTGCTCGGTCGCCCGGAGCACGCGTCGATCGACGGGCCTCCAGGCCGAGGGGACACGATACGGCCCGACGGCCGAGGGGGGCAAATGGCGGCCGACGCCAGGGCCCGGCGCCCCCGGGCGGCGACGGGCCGGTGGCCGTAGGGTCGTGGCGTGCACGTCGCGGACGACCTGGTGGGGGTCGACGAGGTCGTGGCGGCCCGCGCCGGTCTGCGAGGGGTCCTGCGGCCGACGCCCACCGTGGCGTCGGCCACCTTCTCGGCGCTCTGCGGGCGGCCGGTGCTGCTCAAGCAGGAGCACCTGCAGCGCACCGGCTCCTTCAAGATCCGCGGCGCGTACCACCTGCTCTCGGGCCTCCCGCCGGGTGAGGACCTGGTCGTCGCGGCCTCGGCCGGCAACCACGCTCAGGGCGTGGCCCTCGCCGCGTCGCTCCTCGGCAAGCGGTCGGTCGTGTTCATGCCGGGCGGCGCCCCGCTCACGAAGGTGCAGGCGACGCGGGCCTACGGCGCCGAGGTCCACCTGGGCCACGCCCTGGTCGACGACTGCATCGACGAGGCCCGGGCCTGGGCGGCGGCCCACGGCGCCGTCTTCGTGCCCCCGTTCGACCACCCGGCCGTCATCGCCGGCCAGGGCACCCTCGGGCTCGAGGTGGTCGAGGAGGCGCCGGGGGCCGGCGTGGTCCTCGTGCCCGTCGGCGGCGGTGGGCTCCTCGCCGGCGTGGCCGTCGCCGTGCGGGCCCGCCTGCCGGGGGCCCGCGTGGTCGGCGTGGAGGCCGCCGGCGCCGCCTCGATGCGGGCCTCGCTGGATGCGCTGGTGCCGACCGCCGTCCACCCGGTCCGCACGATCGCCGACGGCATCGCCATCAAGCGGCCGTCGGCGCTGACGCTGGCCCACGTCCACGGCCTGGTCGACGACGTCGTGTCGGTCGACGACGACGAGATCGGCCGGGCCCTGCTCCTCCTGCTGGAGCGGGCCAAGCAGGTGGTGGAGCCGTCGGGCGCCGTCGCCCTGGCCGCCCTCCTGGCCGGCAAGGTGCCCGGCACCGACCCGGCGGTGGCCGTCCTGTCGGGCGGCAACGTCGACCCGCTGGTCCTCGGCCGCCTCGTGCACCACGGGCTCACCGCCGCCGGCCGCTACCTGCGGCTCCGGGTGGTGGTGCCCGACCGGCCGGGTGCGCTGCACCTGGTGGTGGGCACCGTCGCCGAGGCCGGCCTCAACGTCCTGGCCGTCGAGCACCACCGGGAGGGCGCCCGCGTCGGCGTGGACGAGGCCGAGGTCCTCCTGACCCTCGAGACCCGCGATCCCGCCCACCGCCTGGAGGTCATCGACCGCCTGCGCGGCGAGGGCTACGCCGTGGAGCAGCTGTGACCGGGGGGCGCCGCGTCGGCGACCTGCGCCGCCGCGCCCTAGCGTTCGGGGGCGACGCCTCGGAGGAGCCCTTGATCACGACCACCCGGACGCTCCGCCACCTGGCCCTGGCCGGTGGCCTGCTCGCCCTCGCCGCGTGCGGCGACGACGGCGGCGGTGGCGAGGGTGCGGGCGGCGCCGGGTCGGCGCGGGGCGTGGTCGAGGCCCACGTGGCGGCGTCGAAGCGCTACGACCTGGCCGGCGCGTGCGAGCTGCTGGTGCCCGCCCGCCGGGCCGAGATGGCGGCGTTCGACGGCGCCGAGGTGGACGGCTACTGCACGACGGCGACCGAGGAGATCGTGGCCAACGCCACGCCCGAGGCGCGGGACCGCACGAAGGGCATCTACACCGGCGCCGAGATCGCACCGGTCGAGCGCGAGGGCGGCACCTGGTTCCGCGTCGAGGCCGCGGACGAGAGCTACCACGAGGACATCCGGGTCGTCGAGGTCGACGGGCGCTGGTGGATCGCCGAGGTCGAGGGGGAGGTCGACGACCATGGCCACTGACCCGCCACCGCCGTCGCTCCCCGAGCCCGACCCGGCCGGCGAGCCCGCAGCGGCCACGGTGACGCCGCGCGCCGACGGGCCGATCGTCGTCGAGGGCCCGCTCCGGTTGACGGCGGCCGACGGGACCGCCACGACGGTCGAGCGCGTGTTCCTGTGCCGCTGCGGCGCCTCGGCCACCAAGCCCCTGTGCGATGGCTCGCACAAGCGCATCGGCTTCCGGGCCGACGGCGTGCCGCCGACCTCCCGGGGTGGCTCGCCGAGCTAGCGGCGGGCGTCGGGGACGACGCCGAAGGCCACCCCGCCGTTGGCCAGCGAGCCGGTGGTCAGCCCGGTGGCGACCTCCTCGGGTCGCTTCCACGCCCCGCGCGCCTCGAGGACCGGCAGGACGCCCTCGCCGAACCAGTAGAGCTCCTCGAGGTGCGGGTACCCGGAGAGGATGAACTCGTCGATGCCGACGTCGCGGTACTCCTCGAGCCGGTCGGCGACCTCGTCGTGGCTGCCCACCAGCGCCGTGCCGGCCCCGCCACGGGCCAGGCCGACGCCGGCCCAGAGGTTCGGCGACACCTCGAGGTCGCTCCTGCTGCCGCCGTGGAGGGCCGACATGCGCCGCTGGCCCTCGGACTCGGTGGTCGACATCCGGGCGTGGACCTCGGCGATGGCCTCGTCGCTGATGCCGTCGAGCAGGGCGTCGGCGGCGGCCCAGGCGTCGGCGGCGCGGTCGCGGCTGATGACGTGGAGGCGGATGCCGAAGCGGACGGCCCGGCCCTCGGCGGCGGCGAGCGCACGGACGCGGTCGAGCTTCTCGGCGACCTGGGCCGGCGGCTCGCCCCAGGTCAGGTAGACGTCGGCGTGGCGGGCGGCGATGTCGAGCGCGGCCGGCGACGACCCGGCGAAGTAGACGGGCGGCACGGGGTCGGGGCGGCGCCCCAGGGCACCGCCCTCGACGTGGAGGTGCCGACCCTCGTGGTCGACCACCTCGCCGGCCCAGAGGCCCCGGACGATGTCGAGGAACTCGCCGCAGCGCTCGTACCGCTCGTCCTTGCCGAGCCAGTCGCCGTAGCGGTGCTGCTCGGTCGAGTCGCCGCCGGTGACGACGTTCAGCAGGAGGCGGCCGCCGGTGTGGAACTGGTAGGTCGCCGACATCTGGGCGGCCAGCGTGGGCGAGGTGATCCCGGGCCGGAAGGCCACGAGGAACTTGAGCCGGCGGGTGTGCTGGGCGAGGGCGACCGTGGTGATCCACGCGTCGTCGCACCAGGGCCCGGCCGGCGTCAGCGCCGCCTCGAAGCCGAGCTCCTCGGCGGCCGACGCGATCTGGGTGAGGTACCCGAGGGTCGGCGGGCGCGCGCCCCC
>DATAGR010000605.1:0-6004 GCA_036263575.1 Aquihabitans sp.
CAGCTGAACGACCTCCTCCAGTACCTCGGTCAGTTCGCCTTCCGCGCCCCCGTGCCCGCCTACCGCCACGACGCCGCGATCTTCTTCGAGCTCCGCGGCTGGGCGTCGAGCGACGCGACCCCGGCCGGCGCGCCCCGGCGGCCGGCGTCGGACCGCCCGGTCCTCGCCGACATCCTCGAGCGCCTCGAGGCCTTCGCGTGAGGTACACCCAGGTCAAGAGGCTCACGTCCCCGGCGGCCCTGCGCGAGCACCTCCAGCAGCTCGGCGTCGACCTCCCGCTCCACGACGAGGTCGACCCGGCGGGCGTCCTCGCGTCGCCCCTCGAGCTGCGCGACGGCACCGCCGGCAGCCGCACCGCGGCGAACCGCTTCGCCGTGCTCCCCATGGAGGGGTGGGACGGCACCACCGACGGGCGCCCCACCGACCTCGTCCGCCGGCGGTGGGGCCGCTTCGCGAGCAGCGGGTGCGGGCTGGTCTGGGGTGAGGCGACGGCGGTGCGCCTCGACGGGCGGGCCAACCCGAACCAGCTGGTGCTCGACGAGCGCACCGTCGACGACATCGCCGGGCTCCGGGCCCTGCTCGCCCCCGGCCAGGTCACCGGCCTGCAGCTGACCCACTCCGGGCGCTACGCCCGACCGGAGGCCGCACCCGCGCCCCGCACGGCCTACGAGCACCCCGTGCTCGACGCGCGCGTGGGGGCGGGGCCGGGCACCGTGCTCTCCGACGACGAGCTCGACGAGCTGGTCGAGCGCTACGTCGACGCTGCCGTGCTGGCCGGCCAGGCCGGCTTCGACTTCGTCGACGTCAAGCACTGCCACGGCTACCTGCTGCACGAGCTGTTGACCGGCTACGACCGCGAGGGCCGGTACGGCGGCGACCTCGCCGGCCGCACCGCCTTCCTGCGAGCGGTGGTGGCCGGCATCCGCGAGCGCGCGCCCGGCCTCGCCGTCGCCGTGCGGCTGTCGGCGTTCGACCTCGTGCCGTTCACGGTCGGCCCGGGGGGCACTGGCGTCCCCGACGGCGACGGGTCCTACCGCCACGCGTTCGGCGGCGACGGGACCGGCCTCGGGATCGACCTCACCGAGACGCACGAGCTGCTGGACCTGTTCGCCGAGCTCGGCATCGGCCTCGTGGGTGCGACGGCCGGCAGCCCCTACTACAACCCCCACGTGCAGCGGCCCGCCTACTTCCCGCCGTCCGACGGCTACCAGCCCCCGGAGGACCCGTTGGTCGGCGTGGCCCGCCAGCTCGCGGTGACCGCCGAGCTGGCCGCCGCCCACCCGACGATCGCCATCGTCGGCGCCAGCTACTCGTACCTCCAGGACTGGTTGCCCAACGTCGGGCAGGCGGTGGTCGCCGCCGGCGGCGCCGCCATGGTCGGCCTGGGGCGGATGGTGCTCTCGTACCCCGACCTGCCGGTCGACGTCCTCGCCGGGCGACCCCTGCAGGACCGGCTCGTGTGCCGGACGTTCAGCGACTGCACCACGGCCCCGCGCAACGGCCTCGTCTCCGGCTGCTTCCCGATCGACCCCTTCTACAAGGACCACCCGCAGCGGGTGGAGCTGACGCGTGCCAAGAAGGAGGCCAAGGCCCGCCTGCGCTGACGCCCCGGGGCTCCGAGTCAGCCGGTGGCCGGGCCGCCCTCACCCGGCAGCTCGGCGTCGATCTCGCCAGCGGGTCGGAAGCCGCCGGCGGTCGACGCCTCCACCACCGCCCGCGCCGCGTCGGGCACAGAGACGCCCCGCCGGTCGGCCTCCGCCTGCAGCAGGGCGACGGCGGCGGCCTCGTCGGCGTGCTCGCGCACGCGCAGGATGCCGATCGCCTGGGCGACCACGTCGCGATCGCCGGTGTAGCTCACCAGCTCCTCCACCAGGCCGAGCGCCTCGGCGTACAGCGGTGAGTGGGAGATGACGTCGGCGGCGTAGTCCGCGATGGGTCGGACGTGCTCCAGGGCGGCGTCGTCGAACGCATGGGGCTCGGTGGAGTACAGGTTGATCGAGCCGACGACGGTGGCCCCGTGGAGGAGCGGCACCGAGACGACGCTCTCGACACCGATCTCGATGGCGCCCGGGGCGAAGTGCTCGAAGCGCTCGTCCTGGCTCAGCACGTCGATCCGCACGACGGAGCGGGTCTGGGCCGAGGTGAGGCACGGGCCCTGGTTGTGGGCGTACTGCACGAGGTCGGCCTCCACGGCCAGCTGGCTGGACGCAGCCCCGGTGACGGACGCGCTCTCGAGGACCAGGGCCACGCTGACCGCGTCGCACCGTGGGATCGTCCGCTCCAGGACCTCGGCGATCGCCTCGAGCTTGGCGGGCAGCGTGCGCTGCGTCGACAGGAGGTGGTTCACCCGGTCGATCTGGGTCTTCAGCTGGTCGGGACCATCCATGGGTCGCCCACTTCCCCGACGGGGTCGTTCCAACACGCACCGCGTCGGCGCGGCCTCACGACGCCCCCGAGGGCCTCGGCAGCCCGCCCAGGAGGGCCGCACCGAGGAGCAGCTGCTCGGCGTCGAGGGCGCTGAGGGGCCGGGCGAGGAGGAACCCCTGGCCGACCCGGCAGGCGCCGTCGCGCAGGCGTCGGAGCTGGCCCGGTTCCTCGATGCCCTCGGCCACCACCTCCAGGTCGAGCGTTCGGCCGAGGTCGATGAGCCCCCGCACGAGTGCCGGCAGCTCGTGGTCGGGGTCGCCCGAGATGTCGCCGACGAAGGAGCGGTCGATCTTGAGGATGTCGACGGGGAACTGCCGCAGGTGGTTGAGCGAGGAGTAGCCGGTGCCGAAGTCGTCGAGCGCGACGCGCACGCCGAGGGCGCGGAGGTCGGTGAGGCGGCGGGCGACGCGGCCGGGGTCGGCCACCAGGACGCTCTCGGTGAGCTCGAGGACGAGGTGGTGGGCGTCGAGGCCGGAGGCGACGAGGGCTTCGGCCACCTGGTCCACGATCTGGGGTCGGGCGAGCTGCACCCCGGAGACGTTGACGGCGATGGTGAGGTCCGTCCGCTCGGGGTGGCGGCGCCGCCAGGCGCCGGCCGTGCCGCAGGCCTCGTGGAGGACCCACGCGCCGATGTCGACGATGAGGCCGGTCTCCTCGGCGGCCGGGACGAAGGCCTCCGGCAGGAGGGTGCCGTGCTGGGGGTGCTCCCAGCGGAGCAGCGCCTCGAACCCGGTCACGGTCCCGGACGGCAGGTCGACGAACGGCTGGTACTGGAGCACGAGCTCGTGGCGCTCGAGGGCCGAGCCCAGCGCCACCTCGAGCTCGACCTGCTCCAGCGCGTGGTCCCGCATCGACGGGTCGAACACGACCCAGCGGCCCTTGCCGGCGGCCTTGGCCCGGTACATGGCGATGTCGGCGTTGCGGAGCACCGACGATGCGTCGGCCAGCGGGTCGCCGACCTCGATGCCGAGGCTCGCCGAGAGCGAGATGGTGCGGTCGCCGAGGTCGATCGGCTCGGACACCGAGGCGATGATCCGGTCGGCGGCGGCCGCCGCCTCGGCCACGGCGTCGACCCGCTCCTCGATCAGGATGGCGAACTCGTCGCCGCCGAGGCGGGCGACGGTGTCGTCGGACCGGACCGATCGGCTGATGCGCTCGGCCAGCGTCACCAGCAGGGCGTCGCCCGCCTCGTGGCCCATGCTGTCGTTGACCCGCTTGAAGCCGTCGACGTCGAGGAAGATGACGGCGGGGTCGAGGCCCGATCGGGCGCGGCGCTGGAGGGCGTGCTCGAGCCGGTCCCGGAAGAGGGCGCGGTTGGCCAGCCCGGTGAGCGAGTCGTGGAACGCCTGGCGCCGGAGCGCCTCGGCGGCCACCCGTCGCTCGGTGGCGTCGTGGAGGGTGATGACGACGCCGCCCACCGCCGGGTCGTCGATCCGGTTGACCGCCCGCCCGTCGAGGTGGCGCACGGTCCGATCGTCGCCCGCCAGGGCCAGCTCGAGGTGGTGGACCTCGTCGGGCATGAGGAGGGCCTTGGCGACGACGTCGCCCAGCAGCTCGGGGTCCGACGGTCTGAGCACGTCGACCACGTCGCGGCCGAGGGCGTCCGCCGACGGGCAGCCGACGAGGTGGTGGAGGTTCGGTGAGCCGTGTCGCACCCGCCGGGAGGCGTCGACCACCACCACGGCGTCCGACGACGTCTCGGCCAGGGTCCGGTAGAATCGCTCCCGATCGCGCTCGCGCGCCAGGGCGGCGTTGCGGGAGCGCACCAGTCGCGTGGCGCGGGCGAGCACCAGCCCGCCCAGCACGAGCGTCTCCAGCACGAGCAGCGTTGGGTCGGGCTGGACGTCCCAGTAGCGGGCCAGGGCGTCGACGAGGCTCGGCACGAACAGCGGGACGACCGTCCAGGCGACCTCTCGCATCCGGATGTCCGGGTCGTGCGCTCGGTCCTCCGGTCCCGGTGCCGGCGGGCGATCGTGCTGCCACCACACGGCGGCGGCCATGGCGATGGCGCCGAGCATCCAGCCGGCGTCCATGAGGTCGAGGTAGCGGCTGAGGTCGCGCTCGGCGTCGACGAAGTAGGCGACGTCGGATCCCAGCCAGCACGCGACGCCCAGGGCCAGCAGCCGGGTCGGGGCCGTCGTGGTCCGGGCCCGCCCGATGGCGCGCAGCACCAGCAGCAGCAGCATGGCGTCGAGCACGGGGTACGCGGTGGTGACGATGCGCGTCGGCAGGCCGACCGTTGGGTCGTCGATGGCACGCGCCAGGAACAGCTGCCACAGGCCGACGCCCGTGACCACCGCGAGCACGGCGGTGTCGATGGCCGCGTCGACGTCGACGGGCCGGCCGGCGTCGCGCGCCCGGAAGATCCGGGTCGCCCCCAACCCGATGCACGTGTACGAGAGCAGCCACCAGGGGTCGGCGGCGGAGAAGCCAGGCGCGACGCGCCCGGTCCACCCGTAGGCCTCGCTGACGAGGTCGCCCACCGCCGAGCAGGCGATGCCGGCGACCACCATGCCCCACGACCGGCGATCCGCCGTGGGCCGGGTCGCCAGGGCCACGGCGCCGACGGCCGCCGCACCCGCCGTCCCCGCCAGGTAGCTGACGTCGCCGACGAGGTCGGACGGGCTGGTGAGGTGGACCAGGATCGTGACGAGGGCGGCGGTGGCGAGGGCGATCGCGGGCACGGCGCTGGTCGGGCCCACGGCCGTCGGCCGGGAACGGGTCTGGTCCATGGGGCACTCCTCGGTGCCCGGGGTCGGCCCGGGCCGGCGGTCGGCCGCCTCGCCCCGGCCTGGATCAGCCACGCCTCGCCCAAGGTCGTGGTCTCAGGCGCAGGTTCCCGCCAGGCGCTGACCGCAGAGCGTACTCGTTCGGTGACCGTCAGCGTTCGGCGGTGTCGGCCGGCGCACGGTCGAGGGCCTCGGCGATGGCGGACGCCAGCGGTGCCGCCTCGACGGCTTCGAGGGGGACAGGCAGCGCGATCGACCAGTTGGGCCGGGCGCCGTCGGCGCCGGGGATGTTGGGGCGCTCCGGCTCGGCGACGGCGTCGTCCAGGGTGGCCACGAGCATGGTGGCGGGCGATCGGGCGAGGAGCCGGTGGGCGCCGACGACGGCGTCCTCCATCGAGGCGTCGGCGGCCAGGCCGGCCGCGGCGGCGACGCGTGCCCGCATGGCGTGGGTGCCCTCCTCGTTCGGGTCCAGCCCGAGCCGGATCTGGGCCTCCAGGTCGGAGCCGTCCCACAGGCCGGCGACCGTGGGCAGGTCGTGGGTGGTCACCGCGGCCATGGCCTTCGCAGGCCAGGCCTCGGGCGGGTCCTCCTCGAACCAGAGCAGGCGGTACGAGAGGACGTCGTGGGCGGCGAGCGCGTCTCGAGCCGCCTCCTCGACGGTGCCGAGGTCCTCGCCCACCACGAGGGCGCCGGCGCGGTGGCTCTCGAGGGCGACGATGGCGAGGAGGTCGTCGGCCGGGTAGCGGACGTACGCCCCCTGGGCCGCGCCCGTCCCGCGTGGGATCCACCAGAGGCGGAACAGGCCCATGACGTGGTCGACGCGCAGCCCGCCACCCGCCGCCATGCTG
>DATAGR010000606.1:0-2230 GCA_036263575.1 Aquihabitans sp.
GGGCTGCGTCGCGCCGCCCTCGACCGTCGCGGTCGTCGCCGCGCTCACCAGGTTGTTGCCGAAGGCGTCCTTCACGCGGACGCGGTAGGTCTGCGACGACCCGGCGGGCGCCGTGGTGTCGGTGAACGCCAGCCGCTTGCGGTCCCACCACGACGAGTCCGCGGTCAGCGTCCCGACCACGACGGACGAGCCGGTGGTGGCGCCGCGCAGCACCTCGTAGGTCAACCGCCGGTTGTCCCGGTCCCAGGCCGCGGTCCACGCGACCCGCGCCGTGCCCGGGGCCAGGGAGACGATGCTCGGCTTGAGCTCCGGGTAGCCCTGCACCGGCTCCGTGTTGGGCCCGTTGACCCGGAACCGGGACAGGCCCTGCTGGGCCGCACCGTTCACCCGCGGGAACTCCCCGCCGATGACCACGTACTCCGAGTTGCCCGTCACGCTCCACCCGGCCTGGCTCTGGCCGGTGAACGTGCCGGCGGAGTAGGTGGGCAGCCAGTGCAGCAGCTCGGGGGCGTTGTAGGTCGAGTAGGGGCCGTAGAGGTTGCGGCGACCGTCGGCCGCCGGGGCGGTGGTGTGGGCCAGCGCGCGCTGGAACGTCCACGGGTCGACCTGGGGGTGGCCGCCGATCATCCCGCAGTCGTGCGGGTGGCCGACCGAGTAGAGCACGTCGCCGATGGGGACCGAGTCGTACGTGTCGCCCTTGCAGCCGTTGACGAAGGAGACGGCGCCGTTGGTCACGTCGATGCCGAAGGTGCCCTCGAACTGGCTCGGGCCGAAGTAGTCGTAGGCCGTGCCGTAGACCCGCGTGCCGTCGGTCGACAGCGACCAGATGGCCGAGTCCGGGCCGTAGTTGGGGAAGATCCCGTACGAGGGCCAGCCCAGCAGCGCCGCGTCGGTGGCGGCGAAGGCGCCGAGCCCCTTCACCTCCTGGCCGTTGGCGAACTGGAACCGGCCGCCGGCCACGACGGTGCCGCGCCCGGACGGGGCGGCGAGGCCGTAGACCTCGGCGTCGACCTGCGGGGCCCAGGTGCGCAGCGCGCCGCTGGTGACGTCGACGGCGGCGAGACGGGTCCTGGCCTGGCCGCCCACCGCGGAGAAGGCGCCGCCCAGGTAGAGGGTGCTCCCCTCGACCTCGAGAGCGCGCACGCGGGAGTTCACGTTGGCGTTGAAGCCCGTGATGACCGCGCCGGTGGTGGCGTCCAGCGCCGCGAGCCGCGGCCGGGCCACCCCGCTGACGGTGGTGAACTCACCCGCCACGAAGATCCGCGTCCCGTCCGCCGACGCCTCGAGCGCCAGGCCCTGGCCGTTGAGGCTGGGGGCCCAGTTCGGCAGCAGCGCGCCGGTGGACAGGCGGTAGGCGAGGATGTTCGACCGCGCCGTCTGGTTGGTGCCCGCGGCCGCGCCCGCCGGCCTGGCCTGCGAGAAGTTGCCGGTGGCGTAGACGGTGTCGCCCACGACGACCTGGTCCCAGACCACGCCGTTGATCTGCACGGTCGGCAGCGAGTCCGCCGTGACCGTGCGGACCGTGACCGGCGCTACGGGTGCGCTGTCGGCGTGGGCCGGCGCGGCGAGCGCCGGCAGCAGGCCCACGCTGACGACGGCTCCCACGACGGCGGCGAGCCAGCGCCGAGCACGTGACCTACTTGGTGCCATGACTTCTCCTCGGTCGACCCCGACTGGAGCGTCACTCGTGACGCCGGTCGGCGGTGTTACAGCTGTTCAGGTGCGGATCAGCACCACGTTGGACGAACCGGAGTAGCCCACCTCGATGACGACGGGGCCGCCCGCGCCGTCGGGCACCTGGAACACGTAGACGCCCTCCGCGCTCGCCCCGGGGGCGAGCGCGCCCGTCAGCGGCGCGGCCGGGTCGGTGCTGCTCTGGCTCGCGGGCACGGCGTCGCCGTAGGTCGCGTTCACGACCAGGCCGGCCAGGTCGACGGGGTCGGTGCCGCGGTTCTCGGCCCGGACCGTCACCCGGACGCCCGGCCCGGCCACCTCGCCCGGCCCCCGCGCCTCGATCTGCACCGGCTCCACCTGCTGCGCCGTCACCACGACCGGGGTGTCGCCGAACGGGGCGTCCTCGCCGATCGGGACCGGCGGCAGGGTGCTGGTGCCGACGACGGGCGCGCCGGTGGCGCCGGGCGGGGGCGCCACCCCGGGCGTGACCGGCAACGGCGAGGGCGCGACCTCGGTCGGCGGCGGCGCCGGCGGCGGGGTCGGTGGGACGGGGTCG
>DATAGR010000607.1:0-11394 GCA_036263575.1 Aquihabitans sp.
CGTCGGCTTCGGGGGCGATGGTCGTGTCGGACAAGGGAGGGTCTCTTCTCGGATGGGTGGTGTAGGCGGAGCGCGCCGGACGACGCACAAGGAACCACGAAGCTACCACCGGCCCCCCGAACCGCTCCAGAGCGGGTCCGGCGCGCGACGGGCTCAGCCGGGGCGGCGGGCCACCAGCAGCAGCTCCTCGTGGTCGACGTCGGGCGGCCGGACGCCGTACTCCCCCGGTCGCACCGACCACAGGCCGTCCACCGCCAGGCCGGCGCGCGCGGCCAGCAACCGCAGCTCGCGCGGCGTGAAGCACGTGGTCCAGAGGTCGACCTCGGCGTCGACCCCGGCGGGGTCCTTGATGACCGTGCGCTCGTGGTTGACGCCGCGCTCGGCGTCGAACGAGCCCCGCTCGGGGTCGAGCCAACGCACCTGGAAGTAGGCGCTGAACGCACTGACCGCCACCGCGCCGCCGGGCCGGACGGCCCGCGCGATGCCGTCGAGCACGGCGCCGTCGGGGTCGAGCGGCGTGTCGCCGCCGCCACCGTCGGCCAGCCCGAAGGCCCCCTGGCACAGGGAGATGGCGGCGTCGAAGTCCCCGTCGAAGGGCAGGGCCCGCGCGTCGAGGCGCTCGAACGTCACGCCGTCGGGGGCCTCGTGGCGCGCCAGCTCGACGAAGCGCTCGCTGATGTCGACGCCGTGCACCGCGATGCCCCGCCGCCCGAGGGCGTGGGCGTGGCGGCCGGGACCGCAGCCCACGTCGAGCACCCGCATGCCGGGGCGGAGCCCGAGCGCCTCGACCAGGAAGCCGACCTCCTGCTCGGTCCCCTTGGTGAACGAGTACCGCAGGTAGGCCGAGCCGAGGTGGTCGGCGAGGTCCTCGAACCAGTGGTCACGCCCGGCGCCGGTCATCACCCGGAGCCTGCCAGACCGCCACGCGGGCGGTGCCGGTCGAGCGAGGGCCTCACGTGCAGCTGTCGCGGGCCGCCTCGTTGATCCGTCCCGCGGCCAGGACGAGCCGGTCGTCGAAGAGCTCGTCGAAGGACCGCTGGATCTCCTCCTCCGGCGTGGCCTCGCCGATGCGGTCCAGCACGGTGGCGTAGCGGTCCCGGTAGTGCTCGAGGTCCGGCAGCAGGCGGAGGGGGCCCGCAGCCCACATCTCGTCGACGGCCGTGCGCCAGTCGGCCCGCCCGGCGACGATGACCGTGCCCATGGCGGACCCGCCGTCCCCGGCGCCGGCCTCGGCGAGCGCCTGCTCGAACCGGAACGCCCGCACGGCCGCCCGGCAGAAGTCGGGCAGGTCGAGGGGGACGTGGGCGGGCAGCGCCGGCATCGGCCCGCCGCGCGGGTCGCGCGACGGCGCGCCGGGAGAGGACGCCGGCGGCGCCTCGACGTCGCCGCAGTCCTCGACGATCGGGCGTCCGACCAGGGCCGGGGCCGGAGCCACCTGGCACTCGCCGGGCGTGCCCGGGTCGGCGGCGGGACCCCGCCCCTCGGGCGCCGATCCGCCACGCGCCGGCAGGTCGCCGATGCCGCCGGCGATCTCCGGCAGGGTCGTCGCCGCCTCGTCCGCCCCGGTCCCGGCCGGCGGCACCTCCCCCGCCGCGGCCTCGTCGGCCGGTCGATCGGGCCGCTCCTCGGTGCCGGTGTTCGTGGCCATGAAGACGAACAGCGTGATCACCAGCGGCGCCAGCACCGCGGCCGCCACCCACTGGGTGCGCCGGCCGCCCTCCCCGCCCGCCGGCGTGGCGTGCGGCGCCGCCCAGCCGACGGCCTGGGCGGCGGTGGCCGGGGCAGTGGCCGCTGCGGCCACCGGGGGCGGCGCGACGTCGGCGCGGAGGGCGGCGACCTGCTCGGCGGTGAGCGCGCTGGCCGGACCGACCTCGCCCAGCCCGAGCTCGACCGCCCGAGACGACAGGTCCGCCGACCGCACCCCGAGTTCCAGCGCCAGCTCGTACAGGTGCACGCGCACCGCCCTCCGAGGTCGTTCCCCGGTCCTGTCGGCCGCGTGCGCGCAGACCTGAGGCCGGAGCGGCGCAGCTCGGCTCAGGGCCCCTCGCGGAGGACGACGGCGGCCTCCCGGCGGGAGAAGGACGAGGCGTCGAGGTCCAGGCGATAGCCCTGCGGGTGGTCGAAGCCCGCCAGCGCCTTCGGGTCGCGCTCGCCCGTCTGCACCAGCCAGCGGACGATCGACCCCTTGAGCAGCTTGTTCCAGTGCGAGACCGTCCGCCCGCCGCGGTCGAGGAAGCGGACCCGCACGCGGCGACGGGGGCCGAGGTCGGTCCAGTCCACGGCGGCGGCGTGCTCGTCGGGCAGCAGGTCCCACACCACCGCGCCGTCCACGCGGGGCGCCAGCGCGGCGGACACCTGCGGCCGCCACCACGTCGACAGCTTCCCGAGGGGCTCGACGCGCCCGCCCATCTTGAGCCGGTAGTCCGGGATCGGGTCGGTCGGCGCCACCAGGCCCCAGAGGCCCGAGGCCACGAGGACGTCACGGTCGAGCCGGCGGCGGGCGACCTTGCCGAGGGAGGCTGCGTCGAGCTCGCGGTACAAGACGCCGGTGTAGCGCTCGATGGCAGGGGCGGTCCCGCCATGGGCCGCCGGGTGGTCCGGGCCCAGGGCCTCCAGCACCTGCTGCCGGCCGACGTCGAGCTCGGCCACCGCCATGGTGGCGGGTGCCCACGCGGGGCCGGCGCCGCCCGGCGCCTTGCCCTCCGACGGCGGCAGGAGGATCACGGTGCGGGCGGCCATGGCGGGCGAGGGTACCGACGGCTCCGGTGCCCGCCGCCATCGTGCGCAGGCGACCGCCCGGCTTCGCCGATGCCGACAGGGGCGCCGTACGCTCCGGGCATGGCCCGCACCGAGACCGACGCCCTCCCCACCGGCGACGAGAAGGTGGCGGCGGTGCGGTCGATGTTCGACGCCATCGCCCCTCGCTACGACCTCGTGAACCGGGTCATGACGTTCCGCATGGACGTCGGGTGGCGCAAGCGGACGATCCGCGACCTCGGTCTCCCCCACGGCGCCACCGTGCTCGACCTGGCGTGCGGCACCGGCGACCTCTGCCGGGGCCTCGCCGACGCCGGCCTCCGCCCGATCGGCGTCGACCTCTCGTTCGGGATGCTGGCCGCAGCCCGCACCGACGTGCCGCTCGCCCAGGGCGACGCCCTTCGCCTCCCCGTGCCCGACGCCTCGGTCGATGGCGTCACGTGCGGGTTCGCACTGCGCAACTTCGTGGAGCTGGCGCCCTTCTTCGCCGAGCTGGCGCGGGTCATGCGCCCGGCCGGCCGCATCGCGCTGCTGGAGGTCGCCGAGCCGGCCAACCCGCTGCTGCGGTGGGGCCACGGCGTCTACTTCGGCAAGGTCGTCCCGAAGATCGGGGGGATGCTCTCGGACCCCGCCGCCTACCAGTACCTGCCGAGGTCGGTGGCCTACCTGCCCGAGCCCGACGTCATGGTCGAGATGCTCGCCGGCGCCGGCTTCGAGCGCGTGGAGCGACGCCTCCTCTCGACCGGCATCGCCCAGCTCGTGACGGCCACCCGGGCGTGAGCCCCGGCACCGCGCTCCTCGCCCGGACGATCCGGCTCGACCGCGACGTCGACCTGCTGGCCGTGGCAGGGGCCGACGGCGTGCTGTTCAGCCGGCGCGGCAGCGGGTTCGCCGGCGCGGGCGTCGCGGCTCGTGCGTCGAGGTTCGAGGCCGCCGACGTCCTCGCCGCGGCGAGCGTCGTCGACGAGGTCGGCCACCCCGGGACCGGACCGGTGGCCTTCGGGGCCCTGCCGTTCCTGCCGGGCGCGCCCGCCGACCTCGTGGTCCCCGAGCTGGTCGTCGGCCGTGACCCCGACGGCACGCGCTGGGTCACCACGATCGGCCGGGCCGACGACGGCGAGGTCCCCGACCCCGTCGCCGCGCTCGAGGCCCGCCTCGCCGCGACCGCCACCCGTCCGACCGGCGGGCCGGGCGCGTTCGAGGTGCGCTCCTCGCGCCCACCGGAGGCGTGGACCGACGCCGTCGCCACCGCGACCGCGCGCATCCGGGCCGACGAGCTCGACAAGGTGGTGCTGGCCCGGGAGGTCGTCGTCACCGCCGACGCACCCATCCCGGTCGGCACCGTCCTCCTCCGCCTGCAGCAGGCCCACCCCGACTGCTTCCTCTACCTGGTCGACGGCTACTGCGGCGCCAGCCCCGAGCTGCTGGTCGGCCGGTCGGGCGACGTCGTCCGCGCCCAGCCCATGGCGGGCACCGCCCCCCGGCGGGGGGATCCGGCCGCCGACGCCCGCCTGGCCGCGAACCTCCTCTCGTCGCCGACCTACCGCCTCGAGCACCAGGTGACGATCGACGCCGTGCACGACGGGCTCCTCGCCTTCTCGTCCTACGTGGACTACGAGCCGGAGCCGTCGGTGGTCGCCCTGGCCAACGTGCAGCACCTGGCCACGAGCGTCGAGGGCCGCCTGTCGCACCCACCGGCGTCGATCCTCGAGCTGGTGGAGGCGCTGCACCCGACACCAGCCGTCTGCGGCCGGCCGCGCAACGCCGCCCTCGCGGTCATCGCGGAGCTCGAGGCGCTCGATCGGGGCCGCTACGCCGGCGCCGTCGGCTGGGTCGACGGCGCCGGCAACGGCCAGTGGGCGGTCGGGATCCGCGGTGCCGCCATCGACGGGACCGTCGCCCGGGTCGTCGCGGGCAACGGCATCGTCGGCGACTCCGACCCGCCGACCGAGCTGATCGAGACCCGCGCCAAGTTGCAGGCGATGCTGGCCGCCATCGTCCGCCCCTGAGGGCGGGGCGGGCGCCGGCCGACCGTCCCCGGCGGCGAGGATCAGCCGAGATCGTCGAGCGCCGCCGCCACCGCCCGGTGGACCTCGTCGTGCACGGCGACGTTGGCGGCGCGCTCGGTCCGCACCCGCACCAGCCGGGCGCCGCCGGCGGCGACCGAGGCGCCGATGGCGGCACCCACCTCGGCGGCCCCGGCCGGCTCGACGGTGACGAGGCCGTGGGCGGCGGCCAGCACCCGGAGGTCGACGCCGTGCGGCGTGCCGAAGAGCTGCTCGAAGCGCTCCGCCTCGAGCGCGCCCGCCTGCGGGAGGAAGGAGAAGATGCCCCCGCCGTCGTTGTCGACCACCACGACGGTGAGGTCGATGCCGCGCTCGGCGATGCCGAGCAGCGCGTTGGCGTCGTGGAGCAGGGCGACGTCGCCCACCAGCGCCACCGTGGCCTGACCGCTCCCCCGGGCGGTGAGGGCCACGCCCACGGCGGTGGAGACGACCCCGTCGATGCCGTTGGCCCCCCGGTTGGCCAGCACCCGGACGCCGTCGAGGCGGCCGCCGTACCACTCGAGGTCGCGGACCGGCATCGAGGAGGAGACCACGAGGGTGGCGCCCGGTCGCAGCACGCCGGCCAGGGAACGGGCCACGCCGGGCTCGACCGGCTCCGCATGGCGGGCCACGACCTCGTCGACCGCCGCCGACGCCGCGGCCTCGGCACGTGCCCACCTCCCGCCCCAGGCGTCGTCGTGCTCGCCGCCGACCACTCGCGCCAGCGCGGTGGCCGCAGCCGTCGGGTCGGCGTGGAGCACGTGGGCGGCGGTGCGGTCGGCGTCGAACCACCGCCCGTGGGCCTCGATGGCGACCTGGGTGGCGTCGCTCGCGCCCAGCCAGGTGGCCACCACCTTCGACGCGGGCGGCTCCCCGAGGCGCACGACGACGTCGGGCCGCAGCGCCGAGGCCGTCGGCTCGTGCCGGAGCACGGCGTCGGCGTGGGCGACCACCGACGGGTGGTCGGTGCGACAGCCCGAGCGGGGATCGGCGAGCACCGGCCACCCGGTCGCCTCGGCCAGGCCCAGCACCGCCCGGGGCTCCCCCGCGCCGGCTCCCGCGACGATGACGCCGCGGCGCCCGTCGAGCAGCCCGGCCAGGCGCTCGGTCCCCGACCGGTCGACCGCGACGCGGGACCCGCCGGTCGTGTGCCACGGCGTCCCGTCGGCCCGCCCGGCGGGGAGCGCGGCGGGCCGGCCGACCAGCGGCTCGCGGAACGCGAGGTTCAGGTGGACCGGACCGGGGCCGCCGGCGCCGCCGACGGCCTCCGCGAACGCCCGGGCCGCGAGCGACCGCCACGTGCCCGCGGCGGCGGCCACCGGGGGACCCGGCTCGGCGAACCAGCGCACCGACGCGCCGAAGAGGTGCGTCTGGTCGACCGTCTGGGGTGCGCCGACGTCGAAGAGCTCCGGCGGCCGGTCGGCCGTGACCGCCAGGAGCGGCACCCCCGCCTGGTGCGCCTCGACGATCGCCGGGTGCAGCTCGACCGCCGCCGTGCCGCTGGTGGTGAGCACCACTGCGGGTCGACCCGACGCCAGCCCCACGCCGAGGGCGGTGAAGGCGGCGGCCCGCTCGTCGTGGTGCACGTGGACCGCGAGCTCGGTGCGCCCGGCGAGGGCGAGGGCCATGGGCGTCGAGCGCGACCCGGGCGAGACGACCGCCTCGGTCACGCCGCAGCGGACCCACTCGTCGACGAGGGCGGCGCAGAACGTGGCGTTGACCGTGCCCTGGTCGCGGGGGTCGGCCGGGGCCGCGTCGTCACGCACCGGCCCATCTGAGCACCCCGCCCGGCGGCGGCACCACCTGGCCGGCCCATCGCCATCGCCGCCACCGGAGCTGCCCGGCGCCGTGGCACCATGCCCCGGGTGACCCCCCGCTCGGACCGCCCCGCCGGCGGATCACCGCTCCACGCCGTCGTCGCCGGCGAGCGCGGCCCCGACGTGGTGCTGGTCCACGGGTTCACGCAGACGCTCGCCAGCTGGGCGCCCGTCGCCGCCGACCTCGCCCGAGACCACGTCGTCACCTCGGTCGACGCGCCCGGCCACGGCGGCTCGTCAGCGCTGCGGGCCGACCTGGCCGCGGGGGCCACGGCCCTCGGCGCCACCGGTGGGCGAGCCGTCTACGTCGGCTACTCGATGGGCGGCCGGCTGGCGTTGCGCCTCGCGCTCGACCGGCCCGACCTCGTGGCCGGCCTCGTGCTGCTGGGCGCCACCGCGGGCATCGACGACCCCGCCGAGCGCGCCGCCCGCCGCCGGGCCGACGACGCCCTGGCCCAGCAGCTGGAGCAGGAGGGGGTGGAGCCCTTCCTCGCCCGCTGGCTGGCCCAGCCCCTCTTCGCCGGCCTCGAGCCGACCACCGCCGACCTCGCCGCCCGCCTCGCCAACGACCCCGCCGCGCTGGCGTCGTCCCTGCGCCTCGCCGGCACCGGGACCATGGACCCGCCGTGGTGGGCGGAGCTCGGCGCGGTCTCGGCGCCGACGCTCGTCCTCGCCGGCGCCGAGGACCCGAAGTTCACCGCCCTCGCCCTGCGCCTGGCCGAGGGCATCGGGCCCGGCGCCCGGCAGGCGTCGGTCACGGGCGCCGGCCACGCCGCCCACCTGCAGGACCCCGTGGCCGTCGCCGTCGTCGTGCGCCGGTTCGTGGCCACGCTCTCCGACCGAGCTCCCGGCGCCGACGGCGGCTGACCGCCGTCAGGAGCTGATGGCCAGCCCGGCGGCGAGCAGCACGCCGAAGGCCAGCTGCACGCGCCCGGTGCTGCCGAGCACCGGGATGAGGGCCGGCCCCCGGGCGCCCGACAGGACGTCGGTCACGGGTCGGGCGGCCAGGAGCACGGCGAACATGGCGATGGCACCGGCGGGGCGCTCCCCCAGGCCGGCCACGAGCGGCACGCAGAGGAACGGCACCACGACGAGGGCGAGGTAGAGGCGGCGGGTGCGGGGATCGCCGAGGCGCACGGCGAGGGTGCGCTTGCCGACCTGCGTGTCGCCGGGGATGTCGCGCAGGTTGTTGACCACCAGCAGCGCCGTGGCCAGGAGGCCCACGGGGACCGACGCCGCGAGCGCGAGCGGCTCGACCGAGTCCGTCTGCACGTACGCGGACCCGACGGTCGCGACCACGCCGAAGAAGACGAACACGAACGCCTCGCCCAGCCCGGCGTAGCCGTACGGCCGGGGGCCGCCGGTGTAGAACCAGCCGGCGGCGATGGCGGCGGCACCGACCACGAGCAGCTCGGGACCCACCGCGACGGCGAGGGCCAGGCCGGCCGCACCGGCCACGGCGAAGGAGGCGATCGCCGCCCGCTTCACCGCCCCGGGCGGGGCGAGGCCCTGGCCGACGAGCCGGACCGGCCCGACTCGCTTGTCGTCCGCGTCGGTGCCGCGCACGCCGTCGCTGTAGTCGTTGGCGTAGTTGGTGGCGACCTGCAGGGCCAGGGCCACGACCAGCGCGGCGGCGGCACGCCACCAGATCAGCCCGCCGTCGACGCGGCCCACCGCGCAGGCGGTGCCGACGGCCACCGGCACGACCGCCGCCGGGAGGGTGCGGGGTCGGGCGCCGGCCACCCAGATGTTCACGAGCGGTGCTCCACGGCGTGAGTCTGTCCGGCGGCGAGGCCGCCGGGCACGTCCGGACGGTGCCAGGCTGGGACCGTGCGCGAGCTGGTGGCCCTCGACCTGCCGGGCGGTCCGGCGTTCGTGGCCGCCGTCGAGGCGGCGTGGGCAGCAGGTGACGCCGTGCTGCCCGTCGACCGGCGCCTGCCCGCACCGGCCCGTGACGAGCTGCTCGCCGCCGCCCGTCCCCACGCCGTCGTCACCGACGACGGACGGTCGCCGGCGGGCCCGTCGATGTCATCGCGGCGGGTCGCCCTCGACCGCGCCGGACCTCGGGTGGACGAGGGCGACGCCGTGGTCGTGGCCACGAGCGGCACCACCGGCGAGCCGAAGCTCGTGGTCCACACCCACGCCGGCGTCGCCGCCCACGCGAACGCCGTCCACGCCCACCTCGAGGTCGACCCGGCGCGCGACCGGTGGCTCGCCTGCCTCCCGCTCGCCCACCTCGGCGGCCTGGGCGTGGTCCTCCGCTCGATCGTGACCGGGACGCCGGTGGACGTGATCCCGACGTTCGACGCGCGCGCCGTCGCGGCGGCGCCGGCCGACCTCGGGACCACGCTCGTGTCGCTCGTGCCGACGGCGCTGGACCGCCTGGACGCCGGGGCGTTCCGGTGGGTCGTGTTGGGCGGCTCGGGTGACCCCGGGCATCGCCCGCCCAACGTGGTGCGCACCTACGGCCTGACCGAGACCGGGGGCGGGGTCGTCTACGACGGACGGCCGCTGCCCGGCGTGGAGGTCCGCCTCGCCGCGGACGGCGCCGTCGCGCTGCGGGGCCCGATCCTGGCGAGGGGACGCCGGCGGCCGGACGGCACCGTCGACCCGATCACCGGCGCCGACGGCTGGTTCCCGACCGGGGACCTCGGCACGTGGTCGGAGGACGGCCGGCTCCACGTGCACGGCCGGGGCGACGACCTGATCGTGACCGGCGGCGAGAACGTCTGGCCCGGACCGGTGGAGGCCGCGCTCGCCGGGCACGCCGGCGTGGCCGAGGTCGCCGTCGTCGGGCGCGACGACGCCGAGTGGGGCCGACGGGTGGTGGCCGTCGTCGTGCCCGGCGATCGCGCCGCGCCCCCGACCCTCGAGGAGCTGCGCGACCACGTCCGGGCCACGCTCCCCGCCCACGCCGCCCCGCGCGAGCTCGTGCTCGTCGACCGCCTGCCCCGGACCACGCTCGGCAAGGTCCGCCGGCGCGACCTCCTCCCCTGAACCCTCAAAAGGGGTTGGCGATGTAGTCGTGCAGGACCTGGGTCTCGTGCTCGAGCGCCGAGATGCGGTCCTTCACCACGTCGCCGATGCTCACCACGCCGGCCAGCACGCCGTCGACCACCACCGGCACGTGGCGGATGCGACGGTCGGTCATCGTCGCCATCAGCTGCTCGACCGTGGTGTCGAGCCCGCACGTGACGACCTCGGTGGTCATCCACGCCGAGGCCGGGCGCTCGAGGGCGGCCACCCCGTGGCCCGCGAGGGCGCGCACGACGTCGCGCTCCGAGAGCACGCCGTCGATCCCCTGCCCGTCGCCCGAGACGACCACCGCCCCGATGCGGTGCTCGGCGAGCGTCGCCACCACGTCCGACGTCGGCGTGTCGGGGCCGACGGTGACCACACCACCGCCCTTGCCCTGCAACAGCACGGAGACCTGCATGGCGATCCTCCTGGTCCGGGTGCCCCCCATCGAACCACATCTGCGCCCTGTTGTGACGGCGGTCACCGGGTGGCGCCGGGGTGCGGCCCGACCCGGGACGCGCGACGACCCCCGGCCAGGGGGGGAAGGCCGGGGGTCGTCGTTCGTCCGGCTCCGCTCGCCCGGGGGGCGGGCGGGCCAGGAGGGGTGCCGGGGCCTAGCGCAGCCCGAGCTTGGCGGAGCAGGACGGCCAGGCGCCCCAGCCCTGCGAGGCTCGGAGGCGCTCGCCCATGGCGATCTGCGTCTCACGGCTGGCCTGGTGCGGGAGGCCCGTGCCGCCCACGGCGGCCCAGGACTGGGCCGAGAACTGGAGGCCGCCGTAGTAGCCGTTGCCGGTGTTGATTGCCCAGTTGCCACCCGACTCGCACTGGGCGAGGCGGTCCCACGTGCTGCCGTTCGACACCGACGCGGCGGGAGCCGGCGCCGGCTCGGGCTCCGGGGCGGGCGGCGGGGCCGGGGCCTCGGTGGTGGGGGGCGGCGGCGGGGCCGTCGTCGTCGTGGTCGTCGTGGTGGTGGTCGTGGTGGGCGGCGGCGGGGGCGGCGGGAGCTCGATGTCGTTCGTCGCGTTCGCCGAGCCGGCCGTCGCCAGCAGTGCGACGTGGCCCACGGAATCGAAGCGGTCGGCCTCGACGGGCGCCTTGGCCCGCTTGATGGCGGCCGCGGGACGGGCGTCGGGCACCGAGGCCCGCCGCGGGGCGGCGGCGGGCTCGGCCGCCACCATCGGGGCGGCGAGGGCCAGGCCGGCCAGGGCG
Source organism: Aquihabitans sp. (assembly GCA_036263575.1). Classification (GTDB taxonomy): domain Bacteria; phylum Actinomycetota; class Acidimicrobiia; order Acidimicrobiales; family Iamiaceae; genus Aquihabitans. The sequence continues at coordinate 10,847 of DATAGR010000607.1, forward strand.
ACGACGCCGGCCCGCAGGGGCCATCGACCGGCGCGCCTCGACGACGAGGCGGAGGGACTCGGGGGGTGCACGCCGTCGGGGCGCGCGCTGGTACCGAACATTGCTGGATGGGCTCCTTCAAGGAGAGGCTGCGCAGGCGATGGCGTCTCAGCCCGCGGTGCAGCGGAACGGGCGCCAGTGTGTCACGGAACGATCGTTTTCGTAACCCAACCGACATGTGAGAATCGTCACGTCCGATTTGGGACCGCCAGTGGATCGGTTTCACAGATCGGATCGTGGGTAAGCGCACCCCGTGCCCCCGAACCGCCTCGCCGCCGAGCGCTCCCCGTACCTCCGCCAGCACGCCGACAACCCGGTCGACTGGTTCCCCTGGGGGGAGGAGGCCTTCGAGGTCGCCCGGACCACCGACCGCCCGGTCCTCCTGTCGATCGGCTACTCGGCCTGCCACTGGTGCCACGTCATGGCCCACGAGTCCTTCGAGGACCCCGACACCGCCGCGGTGCTCAACGAGCGCTTCACGTGCGTCAAGGTCGACCGCGAGGAGCGGC
>DATAGR010000608.1:0-4608 GCA_036263575.1 Aquihabitans sp.
CCCGCCGCCTCCATGGTGAACGTGCTCGGGCGTCCCGACGGCAGCGACCCGTTCACCGCGATCGAGCGCGCCCTGGCCGTGCCCGGCGCCCACGTCCACCGCTACGGCAAGGAACCCCGCCCGGGCCGGAAGCTCGGGCACATCACCGCCACGGGGGCGACCCCCGCCGAGGCGCGAGAGGTGGCGCTCCGGGCGAGCGCGGCGCTCGCCGAGGGGGTGTCACGGTGAGCGCCCCGTCGGTCGCCGTGGTGATGGGCAGCGCGTCGGACCTGGACGTCATGCGCGGTGCGGTCGCAGCGCTCGACGAGCTCGGGATGACCCATGAAGTCCGGGTGGTGTCGGCGCACCGCACGCCCGAGGACATGGCCGCCTTCGCCAGGGGCGCAGCTGGGCGCGGCCTGCGCGTGATCATTGCCGGCGCCGGCGGTGCCGCCCACCTGCCGGGGATGCTCGCGGCGCTGACCGAGCTCCCCGTGATCGGGGTGCCGGTGCCATTGCGCCACCTCGACGGCCTCGACTCGCTGCTGTCGATCGTGCAGATGCCCGCCGGGGTCCCGGTGGCCACCGTCGGCATCGGCAACGCCCGCAACGCCGGGCTCCTCGCCGGTCGCATCCTCGCGACCAGCGACCCGGCGCTCGCGGCACGCGTGCGCGCCCTGCTCGACGACGCCGCCGCCATGGCCCGCGACCAGGACGCCGCCGTCAGCGGTCGCCCTGCCACCACCGACTGAACCGATCGGAGCATCGTGCGACCCACCCACCCCGCCCGGACGCGCCTGCTCGAGGGCAAGCGGCTCCTCGTCACGGGGGTCGTCACCTCCGACTCCATCGCGTTCGCCGCCGCCGCCGCCGCCCAGCGAGCCGGGGCGACGGTCGTGCTGTCCGCGCTCCCTCGCGACCTCGAGATGGCCAGCGCCGTGGCGGGTGAGCTCCCCGACGAGGCGCTCGTCGTCGCCGCCGACCTGACCAGCGGAGACGACCTCGCCACCCTGCGCCGCGAGCTGGGCGCGCGCCTGGGCCACCTCGACGGCGCCGTGCACGCGATCGCGTTCGCCCCCCGGGAGGCGCTCGCCGGCGACTTCCTGTCTGCGGGGTTCGAGGCCGTCAGCCGCGCCTTCGACGCCAGCACCCACTCCTATGCGTCGCTCGCAGCGTTGCTCCGCGACCTGGCCCCGGCCGGCGGCGGGTCGCTCGTGGGCCTGAACTTCGACGCCGCCGGCGCCTGGCCCGTCTACAACTGGATGGGCGTCTGCAAGGCCGGGCTCGAGGCGGCCAGCCGGTACGTCGCTCGCGACCTCGGCGCTCGGCGCATCCGCTCGAACCTCGTCGCCGCCGGACCGATCCAGACCCGCGCGGCCTCGGGCATCGCCGACTTCGAGCAGCTCACCGCGGCGTGGGCGGGTCGATCACCGCTGGCGTGGGACGACCGGGACAGCGCCCCGGTGGCCGACGCCGTGTGCTTCCTCCTCTCGGACCTGGCCCGCATGGTCACCGGCGAGATCATCCACGTCGACGGCGGCTACCACGCCATGGCGGGCCCGCTCGCGCCCCACCAGCTCCCCGGCGGGCCCTGACGCCGACGGATGTCGACGGGTTCGGGCTCGCCCGAGCGCCGGTCCCGTCGATGCGACAACATGGTGCCCGGGCGGTCCGATCAACAGGCAGGGGACCAGCATGGAGACGAAGGTCGACGAGATCGCGGACGGGATCTACCGGCTCAGCACCTGGGTGGCGGAGGTGGCACCACCCGCCGGCTTCGGGTTCAACCAGTTCCTGGTGGACGCCGACGAGCCGCTGCTCTTCCACACCGGCATGCGCATCCTGTTCCCACAGGTGACGGAGGCGATCGGCCGGATCCGGCCGGTGGAGGACCTCCGCTGGATCACCTTCGGCCACGTCGAGGCCGACGAGTGCGGCGCCATGAACGAGCTGCTCGCCGCTGCCCCGAACGCGCAGGTCGCGCACGGGGTGACGGGGTGCCTGGTGTCGATCAACGACATGTGCGACCGGCCGCCCCGCATGCTCGAGGACGGCGAGGTCCTGGACCTCGGGGGCAAGCGCGTCCGCCACATCGACACGCCGCACGTCCCCCACGGATGGGAGGCCCGGGTCCTCTACGAGGAGACCACGGGAACGCTCCTCTGCGGTGATCTGTTCAGCCACCTCGGCGACGGGCCGGCGCTGACCACCGAGAGCCTCGTGGGGCCGGCGATGGAGGCCGAGGCCATGTTCCGGTCGAGCGCCCTCGCACCCAGCACGACGGCGGTCATGCACCAGCTGGCCGACCTCGAGCCCCGGGTCCTCGCCGTGATGCACGGGTCGAGCTTCACAGGCGACGGCGCCGGCGAGCTGCGCGCCCTCGCCGCCGCCTACGAGCAGGAGTACCTCACCCCGACCTGACGGAGGGGACCGCCGCACGCGGCCACGGCTGCTGAACCCCCGACGAACCGCGGAGCGCGTACCGTGACGCGGTGGCCGAGCAGGGCGGGTCGAGCACCATCGGGAGGACCGCGCCGACGGTCATCGCCGATGGTGGCGGGCGCCTGGAAGCCGCGTTGACGCGACCCCCTGGCTGGCTGCCCCACCTCGTGCTGGTGGCGGTCACCCTCGCGCTCCTGTGGGGGGCGAGCGCGCCGTCGGGCGGATCGTTCCTCCGCTGGCTGGTCGCGCGAGCCCTGCTGGTGGCCGGTGCCCTGGCGTGGGCGGGCTGGCAGATCCGCTGGCGCGCCAACCGCCGCATCGGCGTGGCGCGAGGGTCCGGCTGGCTCTTCGTCATCGCGCCGGTCTGCGGTGTCCTCGTGCTGGGCGCGCTGTACCGCGACCTCCCGCTCCGCGCTCGCTTCGGCCACGCCCGTCCGTCGCTCGAGCGCGTCGTCGAGGGCGCCCCGGCTGCGACGGACCGAGGTCGGTCCGCGCCCCTCGCGGCCCCGGAGACCATCGGCACCTACCGCATCCAGGGCGCCACGAGGATCGGCGACGGGACCTTCATCGACGTGGCCGGACCACGAGGACCGTTCGTCGTCGCGAGCGGCTTCGCCCACCTGCCATCGGGACCGGACCGGTCGGCCGTGTCGGCGATCGGCGGCGCCGAACGGGTCGACTACGAGCACCTCGAGGGCGACTGGTACACGTGGGTGGCCTCGTGGTGAGCGCGCAGGGGGCGGTGGAGGGGTGGACCTGCCCGAGGCGTACCACGACGCCGCTCGGTGAGCCGGTGTCGGCGACCGAGCTCGACGGTTCGCAGCTCAGGGCGCGGCGACGCAGGACCGGTAGAGCGCGAGCAGCGGGGGCGTCACCACCTGGTCACCGGGGGCCCCGACCGCGGCGTTGACGCCGGCGTGGTCGAGCGCTCCGGCGTCGAGCAGCTGGGCGGGCGTCCCGCCGGCGCGGAGGCGTCGGGCGAAGTCGGCGCTCTGCTCGACGCGCCGGGCACCGCCTCGCGTCACCACGAGGAACGACGGTCGGACGGCTCCCGGCCCGGTGTGGGTGATCGGCGATCCCTGCGCCCACACGGCGGGGTCGTCGCCGAACGCGTTGCGGTACATGGCCTCGGCCGTGCCGCCGTCGGCGATCCGTGCGGCCACGTCGTACTCGGTGTCGAGCGAGGCGGTGCAGCGGACGTGGCGGGGGTCGACACCGGCACGGGTGAGGTGGCTGGTGTCGGTCGATGCCAGCGAGACCAGGAACGCCCCCGACGAGTGCCCGAGGAGGAGCACGCGGCTGGGATCGATCCGGTTGGCGGCGGCGTTGCTGCGGATCCAGGCGACGGCGGCGGCAACGTCGGACACGTGGTCGGGGTGCCGGACAGGTGGCTGCCCCGGCGGCGGTGGCGTCGAGAGGCGGTAGTTGACGCTGGCGAAGGCCCACCCCTGTGCGGTGAACAGGCGCCGCTTGTCGCTGGTGCTGTTGGCCTTGTCGCCGCTCGTGAACCCGCCGCCGTGCACGTAGACGACCACGGGCGCCGGACCGCAGCGTGCGTCTCGGGCGGGGACCGAGAGGTCGAGCGAGAGCAGGTTCGGGTCCACCCCCGGGCGGCTCGCGTAGGCGACGGTCGTCGTGGTGGACCGGTCGGCCGTGCAGCGGAGCGGCGTGGTGGTGGTGGTCGGGGTGGTCGGCGTCGTGGGCTCGCAGGCGGCGGCGACGAGCGCGAGCACCGCGACGCCGGCGAGCGCCGGCAGGAGGGCAAGCCGCCACCACCGCACCTGCGCACCTCGTTGCCCCGCTCCCACGGGCCGAGCGTACGCCCGCTCAGCGATCCGGCGGGGCCGGCCTGGTGAGGAAGTCGACCTCGACCAGCACGTCGCCGACGGGCCGCACGGCGTGGAGGATGCCCGGGGGGAGGTGCTGCTCCTCGCCGGCGACCAGCCGTGTGTCGGTCGCCGGGGTGGTGTGCATGGTGAGCTGCACCGCGCTCCGCAGGACGCGGATGCGACCCCAGGTTCGGGGCCCGACGCGGTGGTCGCGCCGGAGCCCGGCCGGCAGGGTCGCGGAGTCGAACGGTCCCGCGGTGCGAGCCACCACGAGCCCCGGGGGCGGCTCGGCCCGGTCGCAGAGGGAACAGTCGAGCTCGGCACCGAGGTGGTCGTCGCGTCCTGCGACCGTCTCGAC
>DATAGR010000609.1:0-1757 GCA_036263575.1 Aquihabitans sp.
TGGTCGACCACCTCCGGTCCGAGCAGGTGGCGCAGGTACTGCTCGGCCATGCCCATGCCGACGCCGTTGCCGACGCCCTGCCCGAGCGGACCTGTGGTGACCTCGACGCCCGGGGTGTGGTTGCGCTCGGGGTGGCCCGGCGTGCGCGACTCCCACTGGCGGAAGGCCTTGAGGTCGTCGATGGTGAGGTCGTAGCCGGTGAGGTGGAGCATGGCGTAGAGCAGCACCGAGGCGTGCCCGGCCGAGAGCACGAAGCGGTCCCGGTCGAACCACTGCGGGTCCGTGGGGTCGTAGTCCATGATCCGGGTCCACAGGACGTGGGCCAGCGGGGCCAGCGCCATCGCCGTCCCCTGGTGCCCGCTGTTCGCGGCCTGGGGCATGTCCATGGCCAGCGCGCGGATCGTGTTGATCGCGCGCAGTTCCAGGTCTTCGTCGGTCATCGAGGCGCTCGTCGGGGTCGTGGCGGGGGAGGGGGCTCACCCTATCGACTGCGGCCGTCGGGCCCCGGCGGGCGCTGGCCTGCGCCGACGGCCCCGTCGACACCGACCTGACGCGCCGTCAGGTGGGGGGGCTACGCTCGGCCGGGCACCACAACCAGGCCAGGGGGTCTACGCCGTGATCGTCCAGGATCGTCTCTACATCGGTGGCCAGCTCGTGGAGCCCAAGGGCTCCGGCACCATCGACGTGATCAACCCGTACACCGAGGAGGTCATGGGCCGGGTCCCGGACGCCACCGAGGCCGACGTCGACGCCGCCGTCGCCGCCGCTCGCACGGCGTTCGACACCACCGACTGGTCCACCCGCCCCGCCACCGAGCGGGCCGAGGTGCTGACCAAGGCGTCGCAGATCATCGCCAGCCGCATGGACGAGCTGGCCGAGCTCATCTCGACCGAGATGGGCAGCCCCAAGAGCTGGGCCGTCTTCGGCCAGGTCCTGGCCCCCACCATGATCCTCGACTACTACGCCGGGCTGGCCGGCACCTACGAGTTCGAGGAGACCCGCGCCGGGCTGTTCGGTCCCGTGCTGGTGCGCCGCGAGCCCGTGGGCGTGGCCGCCGCCGTGGTGCCGTGGAACGTCCCCATGTTCGAGAACGTCATCAAGCTGGCCCCGGCCTTCATCGCCGGCTGCACCGTGGTGCTCAAGTCCGCCCCGGAGACGCCGCTCGACGCCTACGTGCTCCACGAGATCCTCACCGAGGCCGGCCTGCCGCCCGGCGTGCTCAACATCGTGCCCGGCGGCCGCGAGGTCGGCGCCTACCTGGTGTCGCACCCCGACGTCGACAAGGTGACCTTCACCGGCTCCAGCGCCGCCGGCGCCAAGGTCGCCGCCGCCGCCGGCGCCCTGCTGCGCCCGTGCACGCTCGAGCTCGGTGGCAAGTCCGCCGCCATCATCCTCGACGACGCCGACCTCGACGCGGTGATCCCGCAGATCATCGACGCCGGCGTCATGAACAACGGCCAGGCGTGCGTCGCCCAGACCCGCATCCTCGCCTCCCAGGCGAAGTACGACCAGGTGCTCGAGGCCGTCACCGAGGCCATGTCGAAGCTCGTGGTCGGCGACCCCCTCGACCCCGCCACCCAGATCGGCCCGCTCGTGGCGTCGCGCCAGCGCGATCGCGTGCTCGGCCTGATCGACCAGGGCAAGAACGAGGGCGCCCGCATCACCACGGGCGGCGGCCGTCCCGCCCAGGACAAGGGCTGGTTCGTCGACCCCACGGTGTTCGGCGACGTCGACAACAAGATGACCATCGCCCAGGA
>DATAGR010000610.1:0-14650 GCA_036263575.1 Aquihabitans sp.
CCTGGCTCTCGAGGAAGCGGATCTTCGAGATGGTGATGTCGGGGAACTCGTCGCGCAGGAGGCTCAGCACCTCGCCGATGGACAGGTGCGGCTCGGCCACCCGTCAGCCCTCGGTCCCGGCCACGAACACCAGCTTGAACCGGCCGACCTGGAGCTCGTCGCCGTTGGCGAGCGGCGTCTCGGCGTCGATCGACTGGCGGTTCACGTACGTGCCGTTGAGCGACCCGACGTCGCGGACGACGTAGCCGGACACCGTGCGCTCGACCTCCACGTGACGTCGAGACACGGTGACGTCGTCCAGGAAGATGTCGGACTCGGGGTGCCGGCCGATCGTGGTGATGACGTGCTCGAGGGCGAACTCGGACCCGGCGTTCGGGCCCCGCGTGGCGACGAGGACGCCGCCCGGGCCGACGGCGGGCAGCTCGACGGCGGCCACCTCCCCGCTCGGCTGCTGGTCGAGGGTGAAGGTGATGGTGCTCGGGTCGTCGGCGGCCCGCTCCAGGGCCTGCCCGCACGACGAGCAGAAGTTCGAGCCCGCCGGGTTGCGGTGGCCGCAGTTGTTGCAGAAGACGTCGCTCACACCGACCTCCCGAGCCCGTCGATCCGGGCGACCCCCGGACCCCGGCTCATCCCTCGATCAGCTTGCGGTAGGCCTCGGCGTCGAGGAGCCCGTCGAGGGCGCCGGTGTCGGCGACCTCGATCGTGCAGATCCACCCGTCGCCGTAGGGGTCGGCGTTGAGCCGCTCGGGGCTGGCGTCGAGGTCGGCGTTGACCTCGACGATGGTGCCGGCCACCGGGGCGTAGATGTCGGAGACCGACTTGGTGGACTCGACCTCGCTGATGCCGGCGCCCGCCCCCACCTCCGTGCCGAGGTCCGGGACCTGGACGAACACCACGTCGCCCAAGGCGTCCTGGGCGTAGTCGGTGATGCCGATGCGGACCTTGGTGCCCTCGATCCGGACCCATTCGTGGTCGGTCGAGTAGCGCAGCTCATCGGGCACGTTCATGGACGGCGAGGCTATCCCACGGCGCCGGGCGGCGGGACGGGCGCGAGGCCGGTCACCGCAGCGTCTGGCGGATGCGGCGCACGTACTCCTGGGCGAGGCGCTTCGCCGTCGGGTGGTCGCTGCCCTCGGCGTAGATGTGGGTGACGGGCTCCTCGGGATCGGGCAGGGCCAGCACCCAGCCGTCGTCGTGGATCACCTTGACGCCGTCGATCAGCTCGAGGCGGCGGTCCTTGCTGAGCTCGACGAGCGTGCGCATGACCAGCCCCTTCTGCTCCCACGGCGTCACGACCGTCTCGTGGGCCAGGTGGACGCGCGGCAGGGTCTCTCGCACCTCGGAGAGGGTGGTGCCGGCCCGGGCCAGCAGCTCCAGGAGCTTGACGAGGGCGGCGCCGGCATCGAACGCCGGCAGGAAGCCCGGGAGGATGAAGCCGCCGTCGCCGCTGGCGGCGAACCCCACCCCCTTCTCGCTGGCCGCCGCCATGAGGGCGCCGGTGGAGGTCTTGGTGTGCTGGATGCTGACGCCGTGCGGCGCCACCAGGTCCTCGGTGGCCGAGGTCACGTTCACGGGGAGGGCGATGCGGTCGCCGAGCAGGTGGCCGGCGACGAGGGAGACGTAGGCCAGGCGGGCTTCGTCGTGGGTGAGGACGTGGCCGCCGTCGTCCACCAGCGTGAGGTGCTCCCCGTCGGCGTCGATCAGGGCGCCGAGGTGGGCCCCCGACGCCCGGACCAGCCGAGCGACGTTGGCCGTGGCCTCGTCGCGGTCGACGGTGATCCGCTGGCGGGTGGAGGCGTACGGGTTCACGCCGAGCACGTCGGCGCCCAGCTTGCCCAGCACGTTCGGCATGACGAACGCGGTGGCGCCGTAGCCGTAGTCGACCACCAGCTTGAAGCCGGCGTCGCGGACCGCCGCCAGGTCGACGGTCTCGCCGAGCGCCGCCGTGTAGTGCTCGAGGGCCCGCGGCGGGAAGCCGATGTCGCCGATCTCGCCGGCCAGCACCCGACGGAAGTCCTCCCGGGCGAAGAGGCGCTCGATCTTGCGCTGGGCGTCGGTGGTGATGTCGATGCCGTCGCGGTCGAAGAAGCGGATCACGACCGACTGGGGGTCGCCGTCGACCAGCCGGATGGTGGCGCCGGCCGAGGCCGTGGGCTGGCGCGTGAGGTACCTCGTGACCGGCACCGACGCCACCTCGAGGTCGAGGACGTTGATGCCGCTGGCGTTGAGGCCGGCCATGAACGCCCGCTTGAGCATGCGCGACGCCCGCGAGGAGTCGCGGGAGATGATGACCGTGGCGTCCTTGCGGAGCGTGGTGGCGAAGGCCATGGCCACGCGGGCCGCCAGCTCGGGGCTGATGTCGACGTTGGCCAGGCCGGAGACGCCGTCGCGCCCGAACAGGCTGCGGGCGCCCTTCGACTCCCAGATGATCGACGAGTTGATGACCGCGCCGGCCTCGACGGTCTTGAAGGGGTAGATCTTGACGTCGGCCGCGACGTGGGCGTTGTCGCCGATGAAGCACTCGTCGCCGATGACCGAGCCGTCGTCGCACCGCGCCCCGCGCCGCAGGTCGCTGGCCCGTCCGATGACCGCCCCGCGCAGCTGCACGCCCTCGGCGAGGTAGGCGTTGTCGTGGACGACGCTGCGCTCGATGTCGGCACCGCCGCGGACCCGGACGTTGCCCCCGAGCACCGCGTAGTCGCCGATGCGGGCGCCGGCCTCGACCCGGCAGTTCTCGCCGATCACCGCGAAGCCGTCGATCGTGGCGTCGGGGTGGACGTCGGCGCCGTCGCCCAGCCAGACGCCGCGACCCAGCTCGAAGCCGGGGACGTCGACCTGGACCCGACCGTCCATGACGTCCTTGTGCGAGGAGACGTAGGACTCGAGCGTGCCGACGTCCTCCCAGTAGCCCTCGGCGACCGCGCCGTAGAGCGGCTTGCCGTCCTCCAGGAGGGCGGGGAAGACCTCGCTGGAGAAGTCGACCGGCCGGCCCTCCTCGATGTAGTCGAAGATCTCGGGCTCGAGCACGAAGATGCCGGTGTTGATGGTGTCGCTGAAGACCTGGCCCCAGGTGGGCTTCTCGAGGAACCGCTCGATCGAGCCGTCCTCCCGGGTGATCACGATCCCGAACTCGAGCGGGTTCTCCACCGCGACCAGGCCGATGGTGGCCATGGCCTGCTTCTCCTCGTGGAAGGCGAGGATCTTGCCGAGGTCGATGTCGGTGAGGACGTCGCCCGAGATCACGAGGAACCGCTCGGTCAGCTCGTCCATGGCGTTGCGGACCGAGCCGGCCGTGCCGAGGGGCTGGTCCTCGGTGGCGTAGACCATCTTCACGCCGAACTCGGAGCCGTCGCCGAAGTAGGTGCGGATCTGGTTGGCCAGGAAGGCCACCGTCACCACGATCTCCTCGATCCCGTGCTCCTTGAGCAGGTTGATGACGTGCTCCATCATCGGCCGGTTGGCCAGCGGGAGCATCGGCTTGGGACAGTTCGAGGTGAGGGGACGGAGGCGGGTGCCCTCGCCGCCTGCCATGATCACGGCCTTCATGGCGCCGAACCTACCCCGTGGGTCTGACGGCCCGACCGCCCTCGGCGGCGCCTCGGCGGTGCCTCAGCCCGGGACGGCCGCCCGGTCGGCCCGGCCCTCGCGCAGGGCACGCATGCCGAGCGGCACGTACATGGCCCACGAGATGTAGCTGAAGATCAGCCCCGGGATGCCGGCGACCCAGGCGAGCGTGCGCGCCGTGTCGGCCCAGCCGAGGGTGGAGCCCGACGCCAGGAACAGCGGGAAGGCGACCATGAGGCCGAACGTGCCGGCCTTGCCGAACCACGTGACGTCGATCCGGCGGGCGCCCAGGGCCCCCAGCGCGATGGTGGTGATCGCCACGGTGATCTCCCGGACGAGGACCGCCACCGCGAACCAGGTGGGCACGGTGCCGTCGTAGAGGATGCACCCCACGCCGACGAAGAAGAGGAGGCGGTCGGCGACGGGGTCGAGGATCTTGCCGAGGTCCGACACCTGGTGCCAGTGCCGGGCGATGTAGCCGTCGATCCAGTCGGTGGTGCCGAGGATGGCGAGCAGCCACGCCGCCGCCGCCCGGTTGTCGCGCCCGAAGAGGAGGTAGACGAAGACCGGCAGGCACAGCAGGCGGACCAGCGAGATCACGTTCGGGATGGTGAGCAGGCGCGAGCCGTCCGGCTCGGCCTCCCCCGGCACCGCACCCACCGATGGATCGCTGACCGACATGGCCGGAGCCTACCGACGACGCCGGGCGCGGTCCGGGAGGCGGCGCCGGGCCCGCCCGTAGGATCGCCGCATGGCTTCGCTCTTCACGAGGATCATCGACGGCGAGATCCCGGGGCGCTTCGTGTGGCGCGACGACCGCTGCGTCGTGTTCTCCACCATCGCGCCGATCCGGCCCGGCCACGTGCTGGTGGTGCCGATCGCCGAGGTGGACCACTGGATCGACCTCGAGCCCGACCTGGCGGCCCACCTCATGACCGTGGCCCAGGTGGTCGGCCGGGCGCAGGTCGCCGCCTTCTCGCCGGTCCGGGTCGGCATGATCATCGCTGGGCTCGAGGTGCCGCACACCCACCTGCACGTCATCCCGATCGACACCGAGGCCCAGCTCGACTTCGCCAACGCCGACCCACACGCCTCGCCAGAGGCGCTCGACGACGCCGCCGCGAAGTTGCGGGCCGCGCTGCGCGACGCCGGCCGGGCCGAGGTCGTCGAGGGCTGACCCGGGTCCGCGGCCGTCCGTCGAGGCCGGTCAGGTCCGCCGCAGCAGGTGGATCCGCTGGGCCTCGTAGACCGGTTCGAAGCCCCGATCGGCCATGCGGGCCACGAACGCGTCGACCGCCTCGGGGCTCCACTGGGGTTCGCCCGTGCGGACGTCGACGAGCGACGCGTCGAGCAGGACCCAGTCCGTCGACGCCGCCAGCACGGCCAGCCGGGTCGTGGTGAGGTCATCGGGATCGGGCGGCAGCTCCACCAGGTCGGCCCGCTCGGCCACCAGGGCGGTGGTGGTCGGTGAGGCCGCCACCGCATCGTCGTCGCCGATCAGGTCGGCCGCCTCCAGGCGCGCGCCGTCGACGGCGTCCTGGCTCCCCCACGACCACGGCCGGCGGTAGGGCGAGCTGGGGGCCTCGGTCACGAACAGGAGGGTGGCGCCGGCCAGGAGGGCGACGAGCACCCGGCGATCCACCGTCACGCGCGTCTCCGAGCGGTCCCCCACCCGCTCGAGGGCGAAGATGAGCGCGACGAAGACGAACGCCACCGCGGGGCCGATGTGGGCCGCCGCCGGGGACAGGTCGAGCACGCCGTCCTGGGCGACCCGCTGCACCGAGCGGTCGGCGATCATCGCCAGCACCAGGCACGGCATCGCCACCATGAGCATGCGGGGCGCCACCAGCGGCAGGAAGAGCAGCGGGGCCAGCACCACGACGAGGAAGAGGACGCTGGGCTCGGCCAGCAGCTCTCGCGCCTCGACGACCGGGTGGATGACGAGCCGGGGGAAGACGGCGAGCGGCGTGGTGGAGCGGGCCACGAACTCCCCCGCCGGCGTCAGCGCCCGGTCGGGGGTCGACGGATCGATGACGATGACGGCGACGATCGAGTGGGCCAGCCCGACCGCGGCCGTGATCAGCCCCGGCCACCGCCGACCGATGGAGACCAGCAGGACGCCGAGGGCGGCGACGGTGAGGCCGAGGTCGGCGCGGCACGACAGCACCAGCAGGACCAGGGCGGCGTAGCGCTTCCAGTGGCCCTGCCGGGCGTGCAGGTAGGCCCACGGCAGCGCCGGCAGGGCGATCAGCTCGGGGTGGAAGGCACCGAGGTTGGCCCGGTGCAGCGTCGGCGCGACGGCGAAGGCGGCCGCCAGGACCGCGGTGGCGCCGACGCGCAGGTGCGCCTCCTGGCGGGCGAGGCGCCAGAGCGGCACGATGGCGAGGGCGATGGCCGCCGCCTGCACGACCGAGAACACCGCCTCGGCGGGCACGAAGCGGGTGAGCCACAGGATCGGCTCGGACACCACCGACCACGTCCCGGTGGCGGGGTCGACCCCGCCGACCGGCGCGCCGTCGCCGCCGTGCTGGCGGCGCCAGGCCGCCTGCAGCCACGGGGCCAGGCCGCTGCCGCCGTCCAGCGAGCGGATGGCGGCGGCGTCGAGCGCCAGCAGGACGGTGAAGAGCAGGCCGGCGGCGGCCCACGGCAGGACGCGGTCGGCGTGCCCGCCGTCGAGGCGCCCCTCGGCCGCCAGGAGGAACCGGTCCCACCGCCGGCGCAGCGAGGGCGCCCGCGCCGGGACGGTCACGTGAAGAGCGTCCCGCCCTCGACGGTGGGGACGGCCTCGACGAGCTGTGGGCCGTCGTTGCGGACGTTGCCGACCTCAGGGCCGACGGGTCGGAGCTCCAGCAGGCGCGGCGGCGCCGGCACGAGGAGCCGGCCCAGCGCCTCGAGGTCGTCGTTGGCCGGGTCGAGCCACTGGTCCCAGGCCGACGCCGGGAGGATGACGGGCATGCGATCGTGGATCGGCGCCACCGTCTCGTTGGCGCTCGTCGTCACGATCGTCGTCGACCGCAGCGTCCCGGCCGCCTCGTCGTCGCGGTTCCGCCACGTCTCCCAGAGCCCGGCGAAGGCCAGCGGCTCGTCGTCGGTGCGGTGGACGAAGTACGGCTGCTTGGCGCGCTGGCCGGGCACCTTCTGCCACTCGTAGAAGCCGTCGGCGGGCACGATGCAGCGACGGGTGCGGAAGGCGTGCTTGAAGGCGCCCTTCTCGGCCAGCCCCTCGGCCCGGGCGTTGATCATGCGGGCACCGACCTTCGGCGACGTGGCCCAGAACGGCACGAGGCCCCAGTGGAACCGGTCGAGCCGGCGGGTGGTGCCGTCGGCCCGCACGACGTAGACGTCGTCGGTCGGCGCCACGTTCCACCGCGGCACGGGCGGCTCGGCGACGGGGGCGTCGGCGTCGAAGTACCGGGCGATCTCGTCGGGGGGCGACGACGACACGAACCGACCGCACATGGCCGTCGACGCTACCGCCCGCTCGCGGCGGGGAACTGCCGGGCGCGGTGCCGGGCGAGGGCGGGCTAGGGCCGCAGCGCGGGGCGGGTGCCGGCGCGGCCGAGCGTGACCACGGCCGCGGCCAGGGCCACCAGGGCGATGCCGGCGACGGGGTGCCAGGCGATCGAGGCGAAGGCGGCGGCCGCCACGACCTGCACCGCGGCCGCTGCGGCCCGGGCGGTCGGGCCGGCGGCATCGAGGCGCTCGTGGACCCGGCCCAGGGCGGCGGGGGTGGTGGCCGAGCGGCCGAGGTAGACGGCGGAGCCCCGGACCAGGCCGAAGGTCAGCCCGATGGCGAGGGCCTGGGCCGGGCTGGCGGAGAGGACGGCGAGGGCCACGGTGAGGAACACGCCCGCCGTCATGATGTAGGTGGCGACCCCGACACCGATCTGCCAGCCGAAGCCGGCGCCGTAGGCCCAGGAGCGGTAGCGCCGCAGCCAGGCGTCATCGACCTGGCGCTTGAAGATGGGCAGCTCGATCCCGAGGACCCCGAGGTCGACGGCGGCGGTGGCGGTGGCCACGAGGGCGGCGATGCCGTAGCGGGCGTCCACGCCGAGATCGAGGGCGGCGATCCCGGCGGCGACCCCGGCGGCGACGGCGCCCAGGGTGAGCCCGCCCACCACGGCGCCGACGACGAACCACGCCGCGGTGATGTCGAAGCGGTTGCCCCGGCCGGCTTCGGTCATCGGCGTGATCGACGACAGCATGGAGAGCCCGCACGGTGACCACACGCCGCGGATGGCGGACACGGCGGCGACGGCGAGGGCGATCGGCAGCAGCGCGGACATGGTGGGAGAGGCTACCGGCCGGGACCGACGCGGTGGGGTCCCTGCCACCGGTCGCCGGGGCCGTCCAGGCCGGCGACCTGCGTCGGAGGCGGCGCCTCCGATCGTCGCCCACCGATCGGCCATGGCAGGATCGGGGCGTGCCGGGCCGTCCCGGTGTGCCGGACATCGACGACAGGGCGGTCGGATCCGTTGCTCTCGCTCAAGCAGGCGCTCGCCGGTCTCCGCAGGCGCCGCGCGGCGCGCTGGGGATCGGCCCGTCCGGCCCCGCCTCCCCCACCCGCCGTCCGCACGCCGGCGGACGCGCTCCCGCGGCCGACCGAGCCGGCGACGAGCCGGCGGTCGCTCGAGGTCCAGCTGCGGCGCGACGGGCGCGAGGTCGTCGCCGTCTCCTTCCCGCCGGCGGCCGCCGATGCCGTGCTGAGGGCCGAACGGCAGGCGTGCCTGGAGTCGCTCGACCGTGCCCGGTCGTCACGTGCGCCCGACGGCGAGCGGCGGCAGGCACCACCGTCGCCGTTCCCCGGCTCGGCGATCGCCGGCGCCGTCGTCGGACCACCGGAAGCGCGCCTCCGGCCGGCCGGGTTCGGCGAGGACCGATCAGCGGTCGAGTACGAAGCCGAGGTCGAGCGCTACCTCGACGCCTTCCGAGCGGCGCTCCCCGACCTCGTGGCACGGCGGGTCGTCGAGGCGGAGGCCGCGCCGCTCCGGTTGCAGGTGGTGAACCGCACCGATCGACGGCTCTCCGGGGTGCACGTCGTCGTCGACCTGGCCCACGAGGCGGAGCACACCAGGGACGCGGCGGCACCGTTCCCCGACCGCCCCCGCCCCTACGGCACGAGCCGGTTCAACCGGTCGACGCTCGCCCTCGAGGACGTCGGCCCCTCCGGGGTCCCTGCGCCGGCGGCCCACGGGGGCGGGGACCGTCGACCCCCGTCGAGCGCTCGGGTCACCTGGCCCCCGATCGACCTGCCCCCGGGGGCGACCGTCGCGCTCGACGAGGTCCCGGTCGGGCTCGGCCCGGGCACCGCCCCGATCGCCGTGGCCTGGCGAGCGACGTCGGCGGACGTCGACGGCATCGAGGCCGGCGAGATCACCCTGCCCGTCCGCATCGTGGACCTCACGGCGGACCGCCTGCGAGCGCTGCTGGCACGCTGACGGGCCCCGGACGCAGGAGAGCCCCGCCGGAGGGCGGGGCCCTGCGCTGCGATCCGTGTGGTCGGGCTGAGAGGATTTGAACCTCCGACCCCCTGACCCCCAGTCAGGTGCGCTAACCAAGCTGCGCTACAGCCCGTCGGTCGCCGACCCTAGCGGCCGTCGCGCGGGTCGCGGAAACGGGTCCGCCCCGCTCAGGGCCACTCGCCCGTCACCAGCCAGGCGACGACCTCGACGAGGCGCCAGCCGAGGTAGAGCACCAGCGCCGCCACCAGGACCCAGAAGTGCCAGGGCACCTTCGACGCCTCGGCATCGGGGTCCGGCGGGTCGGCGATGAAGTGGCCGCACCGCACGCACGTGCCGTCGGGTGCGACCGAACCGGGGTTGTAGAAGCGGCTGCACGTCTCGCACCAGGGCACGCCGCACACCCTTCACCGGCCCCCGCAGCCGGGGCAAACCCCGGGCGCGCCGAGGGCCGGCGTCGACGACGCCGGCCCTCGTGCGGATCCTGGTGGCGGGTGCGGTCAGCCGGTGTAGTCGGCCTGGGCGGCCAGCGGTGCCGCCGAGGAGGCCGGTGCGACCGGCGCGGCGTTGGCGCCGCCGCTCAGGACCTGACCGCCCTGGGCGCCGCCCCGGGCCCCACCGGGCTGGGCGCTGCCGCCGAGGACGCCACCCGGGACGGTCGTCGTGCCGTCGGGCAGCGTCGTGGTGCTGCCGTCGGGGACGGTCGTCGTGGGGCCGTCGGGGACGGTCGTGGTAGTGGTGCCGTCAGGGATGGTGGTCGTCGTCGCCGGCAGCTCGTCGCCGCAGTCCTCGACCCAGAACACCTTGTGCTTGGTGTCGGCGCCGATCGAGCCGGGGGCGTTGACCGTCAGCTTCACGTGGTAGCCCTGCTGCGGGTGCGGCTCGCCGGTGAAGGCGAGCTCGTAGGTCTCCGAGGCGTCGAGGTCGGTGCCGCCGCCGGCGGCGTCCTCGCCGATGTCGGGGGTCAGGTCGCCGCTCACGACGTCGAGCGTCCGGCCGTCGGCGGTGGGCGCCTGCAGCTCGAACGTCACCGTGGCATCGCCCACCTCGGCGTCGAAGCCGTAGAAGTCGACCTGGAAGGTGCACCCCGGGTGCGGCTCGTTGTTCGGCGCGTCGTCGAACTCGACCCCGTCGATCTTGACGGTGCCGTTGTTGCCGGGCGGGTCGCCGGCCTGGCCGGCGCTGGGCGCCGACGGGAGGGCGACGGCGGCGGCCAGCGCGGTCGTCGCGGCGAGGGCCAGCAGGCGGCGGCGTGGGGTCAGGAAGGGTGTGGTGGGCTCGTGCATCGGGTTCTCCCCCGGGGGTGGGAGCGCTGCCAGGGTGGCGGCGCCGGTCGGCGCCGGGCTACCCCTTGTGGTCGCAGTTCACGCGCTGTGGTCGAACGAAATGAGTGAAATCGGAAGTTGGGGTGATCCTGCGGGGCGGCCGTATCGCGCGTCGGACCTCGGGCGCCCGCGAGGCGCGGGCGCGCACCGGCGACGTCAGGTGGGCTCGGGTCGGCGGGTGCGGGGCCCGTGGTTCGCGACCGGGCTGGGCAGGCGGCGACCGACGAGCTCCTCGATGACGGCGGCGGCGCGCAGCAGCGCGTCGAGGTCGATCCCGGTCTCGATCCCCTGGTCGTCGAGCATCGCGACCAATCCCTCGGTGGCGAGGTTGCCCCCGGCGCCGTGGGCGAAGGGCGAGCCGCCCAAGCCGCCGATCGACGTGTCGAAGCGGGCGACGCCGCGCTCGAGCGCAGCGTAGGCGTTGACGAGGGCGGCACCGCGCGTGTCGTGGAGGTGGAGGCCGACGTCGGCGGCCAGGTCGCCGGTGAGCACGTCGAGCAGGTCGTCGACGCGCCGGGGCGTGGCCATGCCGGTGGTGTCGGCGTAGGTGGCGGTGGCGCCGAGGTCGGTGAGGCGGCGGGCCAGCCCGGCGACCGCCGTCGGCGCGATCTCGCCCTCGTAGGGCGAGCCGAAGGCGCACGAGATGACGGCGTCGACCGGCGTGGCGGCCTCGGCGGCCAGCGCCGCGACCTCGGCGACGACCCCGACGGACTCCTCGGTGGAGCGGTTGACGTTGCGCCGGTTGTAGGCGTCCGACGCCGAGATGGTCACGGTCAGCTCGTCGACCCCGGCGTCGAGGGCGAGCTCGGCACCTCGCACGTTCGGCACGAGGGCGGCGTAGGTCGCCCCCGGCCGGCGGGTGATCCCGGCGATCACCTCGCCCGCCCCCGCCATGGCCGGCACCGCACGCGGCGACACGAACGCAGCCACCTCGATGCGCCGCACCCCAGCGTCCTGCAACGCCTCCACGAGGCGGATCCGGTCCGCGACGGCGACCGGCTCCTCGGGTTGGAGGCCGTCGCGCGGGCCGACGTCGCGGACGGCGACGCGCTCGGGGAGCCGGCGGTCCACGGCGCTCAGACCGGGGGCACGCCGTGGCGGCGGTCGGAGAAGTGGCGGTCCTTGCCCTCGGCGAGGGCGAAGCGGCGGATGAGCTCGGCGCGGAGGTGCTCGGGCTCGACCACCGCGTCGACCACGAGCTCGGACGCGAGCCGCAGGATGTCGACGTCGGCCTCGTAGATCGCCCGCTGCTCGGCCACGAACGCCGCCTGCTCGTCGGGGTCCTCGATGGCGGCGATCTTGTTGGCGAACACGGCGTTGACCGCGGCCTCGGGGCCCATCACCGCGATCTTGGCGGTCGGCAGCACGATCGTGGCCTCCGGCTCGAAGGCCGGCCCGGCCATGGCGTAGAGCCCGGCGCCGTAGGCCTTCCGGAGGACCACGCACAGCTTCGGCACCGTGGCCTCGGAGATGGCGGTGACCATCTTGGCGCCGTGGCGGATGATCCCCTCCCGCTCCACCTGCGTGCCGATCATGAAGCCGGGCACGTCGGCGAGGAACACCAGCGGGATGTTGAACGCGTCGCAGCACCACACGAAGCGGGCCGCCTTGTCCGCCGAGTCGGTGAAGAGGGCGCCGCCCTTGGCCATCGGGTTGTTGGCCACGAACCCGGTGGGTCGCCCGTCGACCAGCCCGAGCCCGCAGACCAGCTCCGGGGCGAACAGCGGCTTGATCTCGAAGAAGCTCTCGGCGTCCACGAGGCCGTCGATGACGGTCCGCACGTCGTACGCGACCTTTTCGTCCTCCGGGATCGACCCGGCGTGCAGCGCCGAGCCCGGTGCCGCCGACTCGTAGGTCGGCGGCTGCTCGCGCCAGGTGGTCGGGAAGTACGTGAACCAGGCCCGGGCCTGGTCGATGGCGTCGTGGTCGTCGACGGCGAGGTTGTCGCCGCAGCCGGAGACGGTGGCGTGCATCCGGGCCCCGCCCATCTCCTCGAGGGTGGTGGTCTCGCCGATGACCATCTGGGCCATGCGGGGCGAGCCCAGGTACATCGAGGCGTTGCCCTCCACCATGATCACGATGTCGCAGAAGCTCGGGATGTAGGCGCCGCCGGCGGCGGACGGCCCGAAGAGGCAGCAGATCTGCGGCACCCGCCCGGAGAGGCGCACCTGGTTGTAGAAGATCCGCCCGGCGCCGCGCCGACCGGGGAACAGCTGCACCTGGTCGGTGATCCGGGCGCCGGCGGAGTCGACGAGCCAGAACACCGGCAGCTCGTGCTTCAGCGCGTACTCGGTGAGCCGCACGATCTTCTCGACGGTCCGGGCGCCCCACGAGCCGGCCTTGACGGTGGGGTCGTTCGCCATGACGCAGACGGCCCGCCCGTCGATCCGGCCGACGCCGGTGACGACGCCGTCAGCCGGCAGGTCGACGCTCGACGCGTTGGCGAGGAGGGCGTCCTCGACGAACGAGTCGGGGTCGAGGAGCAGGTCGAGGCGGTCGCGGACGAAGAGCTTGCCCTGCTGCTCCAGCTTGTCGCCGACCTTCGCGAGGTTGCCGGCGAGGGCCCGCTCGGCCGCCGCCGCCAGGCGATCGGCCACGGTCGGCTCGGCGTCGGGCTCGTCGATCGGAGACGGGACGGGTGGGGCGTCGGGCACCCCGGGAGCCTACCGATCCCCTCCCCCGCCGGGCCGTGACGCACCGGCCGCCGCGGCCCGGACGGCGTCGGCCGCGGCCGACGCGCCCGGCTGGTCCTCGGCCCGCAGGCCGGCGATCACGCCCTCGACGTCGTCGGCCGGGCGGTTCTGGCTGAGCTTGGCCTTGCCGGCCAGCCGGTCGAGCGGCACCTCCACGCCCACGATGCCCCGCAGCGTCTGCTCGAGGTAGGACGCAGGTGCGTCGGCCGGGCTCCACGGCTCGGCCCGGCCGCGCTCGTGGCGCTCCGTCAGCGCCCCGACCTGGGCGAGCAGCCACGCCGGGTCGTCGTGGAGCACGAGCGGCCCCGCGGCCTGCACGGTCACGTAGTCCCAGGTGGGCACGACCTTGCCGTGGCGGGCCTTCGACGGGTACCACGACGGCGAGACGTACGCCTGCACGCCGGTGACCACCACGAGCGCCTCGCCGGCGTGGCGGTCGCGGACCAGCGGGTTGGCGCGGGCGACGTGGCCGAGCAGCGTGCCGTGCGGGCTCGACCCGGGGTCGTAGAGCATCGGCAGCAGGGTCGACTCCATGCCCCGGGGGCCGACGGTCACGAGCGTGGCGGCCACCTGCTCGAGCAGCGTCGCCAGCAGGGCGGCGGGGTCGTCGACGTCGAAGGCCGGGGGTCGGTGCACGGCCCCAGCTTGGCCCTCGCCCGGCCGGCGCGCCCAGGGGGTTCGCGCCGCCCGCCCGCCCTCAGGCTGGGCTCACTCCCGCCGCACGGCCAGGATGGCGATGTCGTCGGTGATGGGCTCGCGCGAGAAGTCGCGGGCCGCCTCGAGCAGGGCCTTCACCAGCACGCCCGGATCGGCGCCCGGGTCGCGGCGCAACGTGTTGGCGATGCGCTCCTCGCCGAACATCTGGTCACCGGCGCGCGCCTCGGAGAGCCCGTCGGTGTAGAGCAGGACGAGGTCGCCGGCGTCGAGCCGCAGCTCCCGCGAGTGGAAGGTGCCCGCAGGGTCGAGCATGAGCAGCGGGCCCGTCGACCGGAGGGGCCGGACGTCCTTCTCGTGCCACAGCCACGCCGCCGGGTGCCCGGCCGAGGCGTAGCGGATCGTGCCGGCCTCGGTGTCGAACACGACGACGCACATGGAGATCATCTCCTCGTTGCGGTCGAGCGCCGACAGCTGGGCGTTGAGCTCCTCGAGCGCCTGGGCGGGGTCGCGGTACTGCCGCAGGAACACCCGCAACAGGTACTTGGCCTGGAAGGCGGTGATCGACGGCTCGATGCCGTGGCCGGTGACGTCGCCGATCAGCGCGGCGACGCGGGTGGGTGCGACCCGGAAGACGTCGTAGAAGTCGCCCGCCATCATGCCGGTGCCGGCCTGGTAGACCCGGCCGACCTCGAAGCCGGTGATGTCGGGGAGGGTCTCGGGGGCGAGGCGCTCGGCCCAGCGGCGCGGCGCCAGGTCCTCCTGGCTCAGGACCTCCTCGGCCCGCCGCTCGAGCTCGAAGCGGCTCTCGGCCAGCCGGGAGTCGCGCACGAAGTCCCGGCCGAACACGACCGACACCACCACCGGCACAAGGATGACGGCGAGGAGCCACGAGGACCCCTCGCGGATGAAGGCGCCGCCGCCCGAGGCGAGGGCGAGCACGGCGTAGAGGACG